>JAEZLW010000127.1 GCA_023415145.1 Bacillota bacterium
CCCTTGTATCCCGCAATGAAGAGGGCGCTGGAGTGGTGACGGGTTATGGCACCATTCGGGAACGCCCTGTTTATCTGTTTGCGCAGGACTTCACCGTTCATGGCGGCGCTATGGGAGAAATGCAAGCCGCTAAAATCGTTAAGGTGATTGATCTGGCACAGAAGACAGGCGCACCTGTGCTGGCGCTGTGCGACAGTGCCGGTGTCCGGCTGGAAGAGGGCGCCCGAGCCATGGATGCCTATGCAAAAATATATGCCAAGCTAGCCAGGCTAAGCGGTGTATGCCCTGTAATAACCCTGGTGCTTGGCCCCTGTGTTGGCGGTGCGGCATTGATCGCGCGCCTTTCTGATATCAGCATCATGGCTGGGAGCGTGGGGGAACTGATGGTGTTCGGCCCACAGGTGGTCAGCGCTGCTACTGGCAAAGAGTATACGGCGAAGACGTTGGGTGGGGCGAATGTGCAATCTGGCCAGGGCGGCGTTTCCCTGGTAGCGGAGAATGAGGATGCAGCGCTGAAGCTGGCAGCCGATGTGCTGGACCTGTTGCCCGGCTCCAACGCGGAGGATGCTCCCATTGTGGACACCGATGATCTGAACCGCCTGATGCCGGATGTGGAGGCTGCCGATTCCGGCGCTTTGCTGGCCGCTTTGCTGGATGGCGGAAGCTTTATTGAGCTTTATCCGGAATATGCAAAAGCGATTCGTATTGCTTTGGGACGATTGGGCGGGCGGACGGTTGGCGTGGTATGCTCAAATGCCGGGCATAACGAGGGTCGGCTTTGCCCCGGCGCATGCGCAAAGGCTACCAGGTTCGTTCGCTTCTGCGACTGCTTCAGCCTGCCGGTGGTGAGCATCATCAATTCCGCCGGGCTGAAACTGGTTGAGCCGGAAGAACAGGCCAGCATGCTGACCGCTGCCGGACAACTGCTCTACGCATATGCCGAGGCCACCTGCCCCAAGGTATCCGTGGTGGTTGGAAAAGCCATCGGCGTAAGCTACGTGGCCATGGGCGGCAAGGCAAATGCCGATATGGCTTATGGCTGGCCCGGTGCTGTGATATCCGCCCTGTCGCCCGAGGCGGCGGTGCAGGTGCTGTATAGCAAGGAGCTTATGAAGAGCACGGAGCCTGCTTTGGAAGCAAGGGAAAAGCTTGTCGCCGAGTATAAAGCGAATGTAGCTGATGGCGTTATGGCGGCGAAGGACGGCATCCTGGATGATGTGATCGAACCTCCGCAGACACGTAAGTTCCTTATTGCGTCTCTTGAAATGCTTTCCTCCAAGAGAGATTCGAACCCGCCCAAGAAACACGGCAATCTGCCGTTGTAAAAAGGAGGGAGGATACATGGAGAATTTATTGCATGGTTTGGTCGTTACCGCTATCGGGATGCTGACAGTATTCTTTGGTTTGGTGGTCATTATCTTCTGCATCTCGCTTTTGAAGAATTTTGCAAAAGAAAAACGCACGCAGGAAGCTATAAATGAAGCAGACAGTGTGCTAGAAGCGCCGGAAGCGGAGTATGACGCCGTCGGGGAGACCGCTTATTCAGATCAGTCCAATGAGCTGATCGCCGTATTGACCGCTGCCATTGCCGCCCTGTGGGAAGGGGAACAGCAAGGGTTTGTGGTTCGCCGTGTACGCCGTGTGCACTTGAATCCTGCCTGGGAAAAAGCAGGCCGTGAAGAACAAATATACAGCCGCATGTAAGCGCAAAATAAAGTGAGGAGGATTTCTTATGCGTAAGTTTCTTATCAACGTCAATGGTACTTCGTATGAGGTGGAAGTTGAAGAAGTAGCAGCCGGCGCATCGGCCCCTGTTGTCCGGTCCGCGGTACCTGCCGCTGCCCCTGCCGCTGCGCCTGCCCCCGCTCCTGTGAAAGCTGTCCCTGCCCCTGCTGCAAAAGCCGCTCCATCACCTGTAAGCGGCGGCCAGGCAGTAAAAACCCCCATGCCCGGAAGCATCCTGGATGTAAGGGTCAAGGCCGGCGACGTGGTGAAAAAAGGCGGCGTGATGCTGATTCTGGAAGCAATGAAAATGGAAAACGAGATCCTGGCTCCTCAGGATGGTACAGTTGCGCAGGTGCTTGTTTCCAAAGGCTCCAGCGTGAACGCCGGAGATGCACTGGTTGTGCTGGCCTGACGGAATGACGGGAAAGCGAGTTGATTACCAATGGAAAACCTGGACATTCTCCAGACACTGAAGAATCTGGCGGCTACGTCCGGTATCTCGCAACTGCTTAATGATCCAAAGCCATTGATCATGATCGCCATTGCTTGTATTTTGATATATTTGGCGATTGTGAAAAAATTTGAACCCCTGCTGCTGCTGCCGATTTCCTTTGGCATGCTTTTGGCAAACCTGCCCCTGGCGGACCTGATGGGGCAGCCTGCCTATGAGTATCTGGCGGAAGCCGTCCACAATGGCAAAAACGGTGTTGCGGTGACCATGCCGGACGGCACTGTGATGTATCAATACTTGAAATCTTCCGGGGGCCTTTTGTATTACCTGTACCAGGGTGTGAAACTGGGCATCTATCCGCCTTTGATCTTTCTTGGGGTCGGCGCCATGACGGACTTTGGCCCCCTGATTGCCAACCCCAAGGCCCTGCTGCTTGGCGCTGCGGCCCAGTTGGGCATCTTCATCACCTTTATCGGCGCACGTATGCTGGGCTTTACCGGTGCGGAAGCAGGATCCATCGGCATCATCGGCGGGGCGGACGGCCCCACGGCAATTTACCTGACGGGAAAGCTGGCACCCCATTTGCTGGGACCAATTGCTGTTGCGGCTTACAGCTATATGGCGCTGGTGCCTGTCATTCAGCCGCCGATCATGAAGCTTTTGACCACCAAGAAAGAGCGCATGGTGGTCATGGAACAGCTTCGACCCGTGAGCAAGAAGGAAAAGATTATTTTCCCTATCCTGGTGACCATTGTCGTATCCCTGCTGCTGCCCTCTGCAGCGCCGCTGGTGGGTATGCTGATGCTGGGCAACCTGTTCCGTGAATCCTTTGTGGTAGACCGCCTGAACAAAACAGCGCAAAACGAACTGATGAACATTGTCACCATTTTCCTGGGTGTGACCGTGGGCGCTACCGCCAATGCGGAAACATTCCTGACAACGCAAACCATCAGCATCATCGTACTTGGCGTGGTAGCCTTCTCCATCGGTACGGCCGGCGGCGTGCTGCTGGGCAAACTGATGTACAAATTGACCGGCGGAAAGGTCAATCCCCTGATCGGTTCTGCAGGGGTGTCCGCGGTGCCTATGGCTGCCCGGGTATCCCAGGTAGTAGGCCAAAAGGAGAATCCCGGAAACTTCCTGCTGATGCATGCCATGGGGCCCAATGTGGCAGGCGTCATCGGTTCGGCCATCGCAGCAGGCGTGCTGCTGAGCATGTTTGGTGCCCGTTGAACTTGTTCCGGTGCTGCCAAACTGAAATCTTGTAAAGGAGTAACGCAATATGCCTAAATTGCTGATTACCGATACCATACTGCGGGATGCGCACCAATCCCAGGCGGCTACCCGCATGAAGACCAGCGAAATGCTGCCGGCCTGCGAAAAGCTGGATAAAGTAGGTTACTTTTCACTGGAATGCTGGGGCGGAGCGACGTTTGACGCCTGCCTGCGCTTTTTGAACGAGGACCCGTGGGAGAGGCTTCGCGCTCTTAGAAAGGCGATGCCCAACACCAAGCTGCAAATGCTGCTTCGCGGCCAGAACATACTGGGATATAAGCATTATGCCGACGACGTGGTGGACTATTTTGTAAAAAAGACGCTGGAAAACGGCATCGACATCATCCGTACCTTTGACGCGCTGAACGACCTGCGCAACATGGAGACGGCTGTAAAGGCCACCAAAAAGTACGGCGGCACCGCCGAAGTGGCCATGAGCTATACCATTTCCCCCGTGCATACAGAAGACTATTTTGTCAAGCTGGCGGAAGACATCGAAGCCATGGGTGCTGACATCATCTGCATCAAGGACATGGCCAACCTGCTGCTGCCCTACAGCGCCTATTCGCTGATCAAGCGGTTGAAGAAGGCCACCAAGCTGCCAATCGTTATGCATACCCATAACACCACAGGCACCGGAGACATGACGCTGCTCAAAGCTGTGGAGGCCGGTGTCGATATCGTGGATACCGCCTTGTCCCCCTTGGGCAACGGCACCGCCCAGCCCGCCACCGAAGCTCTTGTGGCGACGCTGAAGGGCACGGAATATGACACAGGTTTTGATTTAGGATTGCTCAGCGAGATTGCCGCCCACTTCAGGGGCGTGGCGCAAAGGCTTACCAAGGATGGCTGGCGTGATCCGGAGCGGGTGCTTGCCGTGGATACCAACACGCTTATCTATCAGGTGCCCGGCGGCATGCTTTCCAACCTCATCGGTCAGTTGAAGGAAGCCAACGCCATGGACAAATACTATGATGTGCTGGCCGAGATACCCAACGTCCGCAAGGACTGCGGCTATCCGCCCCTGGTGACGCCTACCAGCCAGATCGTGGGTACCCAGGCTGTAATGAACATACTGGGCGGCGAGCGGTACAAGATGGTTTCCAAGGAAACCAAGGCCATGCTGCGCGGCGAATACGGCCGGTTGCCTGCGCCGGTGGACGAGAATGTGCGCAAAAAGGTGATCGGCGATGCGACGGTTATCACCAGCCGTCCCGCTGACGATATTCCCCCGGAGCTTGACAAATACCGCGAGGAGATAAGGGAGTATTACGAGCAGGAAGAAGACGTTCTCTCTTACGCCCTGTTCCCCCAGGTGGCAGTCAAGTACTTCCAGTACCGGCAGGCCCAGAAATACAAAATTGACAACACGATGCTCAACAGGCAGGACATGACCATGCCGGTGTGACCTTAAGAAAAGAGTGGTGCCTAGCCTTATCTTTCTGTAGGCCAACTTTTGGAGGAATGCTTGCACTTTTCCCAAAAGCATGGTATGATAATTGCGCTTTGAGTTCAAGGAGGCGTTCCGTACATGCAGTTTCTGGAAATTTTGGTCAATATCATCCTGATTCTCTCTTCCCTGGTGATGATCGCTACCGTTCTTTTGCAAAGCGGGCAGGCTCAAGGGCTGGGCTCTATCGCAGGTGGTGCGGAAACCTTCTTTGGCAAGAATAAGGCCAAGTCAGTGGAAGGGAAACTGGCACTGCTCACCAAGATCGCTGCGAGCGTGTTTGTAGCCATGTCGTTGCTGATGGTGATCATTTCTTAAGATTATACCTAACACAAACAGAAGGCCGGTCAGATTCATCTGCCCGGCCTTTTTGTGATTTGTATTGGGTTATTGAAGCTTGCTTTCAATCAGCATGGACAGCCTGTAGACATCCGCGTCCATTTCATATTGATTTTCACCCTCAATCATCACCCGCACCAACGGTTCTGTTCCGCTGGTCCTGACCAAAACCCTTCCACGGCCCTCATACTTGCCTTCCAAAGAGCGGATGGCGGCTACGATTTCTTCATCCTTGTCAAAATCATACTTACGCTTTTCGGATACCCTGGCGGCGTACTGGGATTGGGGCAGTACCAGCATGGCCTTGGAAAGACGGCCCAGGCTTTGCTTCGTTTTGACCATCACAGTCAACAGTTGGATGGCGGTGATGAGCCCATCCCCGGTGGTATTGTAATCCAAAAAGATCACATGACCGCTTTGCTCGCCGCCCAGCGAATACCCTTCCGCCAGCATTTTTTCCAACACGTACCGGTCGCCGACCTTTGTTTTCACGTTCTTGATGCCGTTCTTTTTCAGCGCGATATCCAGACCCATGTTGCTCATAACAGTGGTGACCAGCGTATTGTTTTTCAGCGTGCCCTGTTCTTTCATATGCAAGGCGCAGATGCACATCACCTGATCGCCATTGATGATTTGCCCGCGTTCATCCACGGCGATGAGCCTGTCGGCGTCCCCATCAAACGCCAGACCGATGTCTGCCCCCAGTTCCCTTACCAGCTCACAAAGCCTTTCCGGGTGGGTGGAGCCGCAGTTTTCGTTGATATTGGTGCCGTCCGGCTCGTGATAATAAACGGAAACAGTGGCACCCAGTTCCCGCAGCGCAAGGGGAGCCACCTGGTAAGCCGCGCCCTGGGCACAATCCACCACGATATGCAAGCCATCCAACCGCTCGCTGGTGGTTTCCTTCACAAAATCGATATAGCGGCGCTGGGCGTTCACCTGCCTGACCCGGCGGCCAATTTTGACGCCCGTGGGCAGCACCATATTGGGGTCGCCATTTTCAATGATGGACTCGATGCGGTCTTCCAAATCATCCGGGAGCTTGCAGCCATTGCGGTCAAAAAACTTGATGCCATTGTATTCCACCGTATTGTGGGAGGCAGAGATCACCACGCCTGCATCCGCGCCATAATAGCGGGTGAGATAGGCGATGCCGGGGGTTGGCAGCACATCTACCAAGACCGCTCTGGCACCAAGTGAGCAGATGCCTGCCACCAGCGCAGCCTCCAGCATTTCGCCGCTGATGCGCGTATCACGCCCTACCAGCAGCGTTGGCCGGTGGACATTGCTGCCCAGAACAAACGCCCCGGCCTGGCCCAGCTTGAAAGCCAGGTCACAGCTTAAATCCGCGTTGGCGACGCCACGTACACCGTCCGTTCCAAACAGCCGTGCCATACGTTCCTCCTTAGGCCCAGTAGATGGGGCCGGCCTCTTCAAAGATAAGCACCTGCTTCAAAAACGCGATGGCCTTTTGCAGCCCTTCCAGCGGGCTCATAAGGCTGTCCTCATGCTCAATGGAAATCACATCATCGTATCCGGCCATGCGCAGGCTTGAGATGATATCCTTCCACACACCATCATCATGACCATAGCCAACGGTGCGGAAAATCCAGCTTCTTTGAGCCTCATCGCCGTAGTGGCGAATATCCAGCACGCCGTTTGCGGCGGTATTGTAGGTATTGATTTTTGTATCCTTGGCGTGGAAGAAGTGAATGGCGTCGCCCAGAACACGTATGGCCGCCACCGGGTCGATGCCCTGCCAGAACAGGTGGCTGGGATCCAGGTTTGCGCCAAGGATGGGGCCAACCGCCCGGCGCAGGCGAAGCAGCGTCTCCGGGTTGTAAACGCAAAAGCCGGGATGCATCTCAAAAGCGATCTTTTCAATGCCATGTTCCGCCGCCCACGCGGCCGTTTTCTTCCAGTATGGAATCAGCACCTGGTTCCACTGGTAATCCAGTATATTCTTGTAGTCATCCGGCCAGGAACAGGTGACCCAGTTGGGTGTTTTGTCTTCCGGGCTTCCACCGGGGCAGCCGCTGAAGGTAACAATGCGGGTGATGCCAAGCTTTTGCGCCAGCAGTACGGCATTTTCAAAGTCTTTATGATAGCTTTGGGCGATTGTCCTGTCCGGATGGATGGGGTTGCCGTGTACCGACAGGGCCGGCAGCGAGATTTCATATTTTTTCAGTGTAGCCTGAAACTCTTCCAGCTTTTTTGAGTCGCTTAGCAATTGCCCGGGGTTGCAGTGGGCTTTTCCAGGATACCCGCCACAGCCCATTTCCATCCAGTGGATACCACTGCCGGATAGATATTTGCAAGCCTCCTCCAGGGACTTATCCGCCAAAACAGGGCTAAACACGGAAAGCTTCATAAAAACATACCTCCTGCCATTGCAGTTTTTCAGACATCCGCACTCTGCCTAGTATACCGTGTTTTGGAAAATCAAGCAAGCCCGGATACAAAAAGGCCCGCCGCATGAAAAATGCGGCAGGCCTTTTTTAAACAAAAGCGTCAAACACCTGGGTTCATAATCTGGAATTCCTGTGTGGTGTATTCCTTCCACTCCCGGTCAGTAAGGGATACATGCCATTCCACACCGCTGTCCGTTGAGTAGTCCGTAATCGCGACCCGCACCTTTTCAATGCCGCTGTAATTGCCGGGGTATTGGTAGTAGAACCCTATGGATTGGGTCAGCCAGCCGGGAGCCAGTTCATTCAAGTAATTGCCGTAAACGTAGGCGTGATTGTTGCCCATATACAGCATGCTGTTGTTGATATCAAATCCCTGGATTACGAAGCTGACGCTGGTGATAATCATATTGCTCCAGTTCTTCAACTGGATAAAAGGCGTATATCCGCCACCATCCTTGGGAATCAGGGAGAGTGAGGCCACCTCCAGCGCTTTGTTGTAGTCTCCCACATGCACGATGGACGTATCGGTGAAATCTCCCTCGTCGGTGACAGCGGTTATCTCAGCGTCGCCCCAGGCAATGCCAGTAACGCTGGCCTTGATACTGGTGCCGGATACCCTGGCAATATTGGCATCGCTGGAATACCAGCGTACTTTGTTGTTTGACGCATCGAGAGGATTCAATATGGCAGTGAGTGTACCTGTTTCACCCAGGCCTACCCGGAACTCGTCCTTGTCCAAATCCATACCGTATAGCGGCTGAATCACATTGACTGTGGCTTTGGCGGCTTTTTTACTGCCGTCCTGGCATGTTACCGAAATGGTAGCTGTACCACGCTTGTGTGCGGAGACGAGGCCATTTTGATCCACAGAAGCAACTTCGGGGCGGCTGCTGGTCCAGAGGACAGCCTTGTTGGTGGTGTAATCGGGGCTGATGACATAGGTAAGCTGAGCCGTTTCCTGAACGAGTATGTTCAGCTTTGTTTCGCTCAGTTCAATTTTCTGCGCGGGCTGTACCACCGTGATACCGCAGCTTGCAGATATATCTGGAAAATCTTTGGCCGTTGCGGTGATGGTTACCTGGCCGGGATACAGCGGGGTTACGGTACCGCTCTTGCTGACCGTAGCAATGGATTCGTTGCTGGAGGTCCACAAAAGCGATTTATCGCTGGTATTGCTTGGAGAAATGACGGCGGTGATTTTCTTGCTTGTTCCTACGCTCAATTGGGTAGGCGGTGTTTTCAGCACTACCTCCAAAGGCTGCTGCAGCACATTCACGCTCTTGGAAACCTTTGTGCCGCTTCCGTCGGCGGCGGTTGCGGTAATGGTGACCTTGCCCCTGGCAACACCGGTGACAATGCCGCTTGCGTCGACGGTAGCATACTTTTGGGAACTGCTCTTAAAGGTAGCGGCTTTGATGGATGCGTTTTCAGGCGCATACCCTACCATCAACGGCAGGGTCTGGCCAACGTAAAGGGTGGCACTGCCGGCGTCCAAAGTCATCTTGGCAACGGGCTGGATCACGGTGATCTGGCAAGTGGCAATAATCTCAGGATTGCTTGCGCTTAAAGCTGTGATCACACAGGTGCCAGGAGCTATGGCTTTGACGCTGCCCCTTTTGTCAACGGTGGCGACGCCTTCATTGCTGGAAGCATACGTTACGCTTTTATTGCTGGCGGAGGAAGGAGAGACGGTTGCCCTCAATGTAGTCCGCTTCCCAACAAAAAGCTGTTTTTCCGTATTGTTCAATGAGATTTGAGTCACGGGCCTGTTTACCAGAACGGTAACAGAAGCCTTAAGCTTTTTCCCTTCAGCGCTTAGACCACTGGCGGTAATGGTGGTTTTGCCCTTGGCGATGGCTGTTACAACACCATTCTCATCTACCGTGGCTGCTTTCTTATTGCTGCTGGAATAGGTAAGAGAAGCTTTTGTAAAGCCTAAGGGCTCAATGGCCATGGGCAGGTTTATCGTTTGGCCCTCAAAGACAGCTTCCGTCTTGTTGACATAGGCGATGCTTAAAGGCGTGGAGGGAAGCAAGCCCTGTGCCACATTCAAGGCAGCTACATTGGATAGTATCTGTTCGGTCAGAACCGCACCAGGTTCATTGCCGTATAGGGCTTCGAGCTGTATACGGTAGGAGCTTCCGGGGGTGAGCGTCAATCCGGAGAGCACAATAGCGCCGTCTTTATCAAGAGGCAACGGGACCGGTACCCGCTGTACGCCGGCGGCATTTGAAAGTTCGGTTTTTTCCTGTGCGCCTTGCTCATGCAAAACAAAAAGAACAGAAAGGCTGTTGGGCTCCGTTTCCCCCTGTAAAAGGCCGGACGCAGTGAGAACAAAGCCATCCTCATATCCTAACGCGGAGGAAATGGCAAGCTCACCCTCGGCTGACGCCACAACCGGGAAGCAGGATGCGGCAAGGATCAGAAGAATCGCAAAAGCGGCAAGTGATCTTTGCTTCATAAGGTACAAACCTCCTTGTTTTCTAGTCAGATGAGGCATATCAACCATCTTTCCATATACAAAGGAAATAACGCACATGAAACAGGAAATCCTGCAAAATGGCAAATTTTTATCCGTGACACATCAGCGGCTGATGGAACCCAGGATGCGGGTGATGGCAGCCAGGCTTTTGTTTAGCTCCTTCAGATCGACGGCTGACAGATTATCTGCCCAATGGTTAACCAGATCCAGCATGGTGGTGCGGATGGCTGTGAGCTTTTCAATGCCTTCGGGGCGTATGACGATGTTTACCACCCGGCGGTCCTGGGCATCCCGCTGCCGTTCCACCAGGCTGGCTTCCGTCAGCCTGTCCACCAAAGGCGTGATGTTGGGCTTGGCAATACCTAGCCGGCGGGAAATCTCGCTGACGGACATGGAACCGTTGTCATTGAGCATGGCCAATACCTGGACATGGGAAAGGGGAATGTTATACTCCCGCTGAATCACATCCATATGCAGCAAGCGCTTGCGGAAAATTGGAAGGGCGGCAAAAAGGTTTTGGGCGATGCTGTCAGTAAGCTCTGTGTTGGAGCTGCGTACTCTGGACATAACTGATCCTCCCTGGTATCTTTGATTTCATTGGTATGGGCATAGCGCGATGCATATGAATATATGCAATAAACGATAATGATTATATACCATTTCATAATTGAAAGCAATGGGTGGAGCCTGTGCAGATACGTTTGCACAAGTAAAATTTTGATATTTTTTCAAAAAAGTATACGAAAAATGTTTATGAACGGGAAAATGCAGGGAATAGCCACCATCCTGCGTTACATAAACAGTGGCAATTCTGCCGTTCCTATTTGCATCTTTCTGACAAATGGGGTAAAATGAAACGAGTGAATGAGAAAGTGGCGGTGAAGCAACAACGTGTTTGGAGATTTGCTGAGTAATATTCTTGCCAATCTGGTGGATGCGCTTGTTTATGTGGTCATCGCCGGCGTGACCTTGACCGGCGTGTTCAAGTGCCTGTTACCCGTGTGGAAAAGCAAACGCATGCTGAACAGGGCGATTCACCGGCTGGAAATGGGGAACGGCGACAAGCAGCCTGCCTGGCAGGAGGAACGTTTTTTGGGCAGAACATTGCAGCCTGTATGGCAGCGGTTTTTGCTCAACGCCGAACAGTTGGATACCCGGGGGCTTCCCTGCAATGTTGAAGATTACATCAATGATGAGTCTGTGGTTCACAATCCTGGCCATTCCCAATTGGCGGAGCTGATTCCCAGCTTACTTACATCTCTTGGTATTCTGGGAACCTTTATAGGCCTGATGCGTGGACTTTCCGGGCTGGATATGACGAATGCCGCCAAAATCATGGAGGGAATCCCTGGCATGATCAACGGTATGCATTACGCCTTCGCCACGTCCGTGGCCGGTATCGCCCTTTCAATTGCCTTTAACATGCTTCACCGCATTGCCGTCGGGGGAGCGTATAAAGCCCTGGACGACTTTGGTGAAACATTCAGGCTGCTGGCCATGCAGCGTCCGCTGGACAGTGATGTGCAATTGATTATACAAGGGCAGGATAGAAACGCGCTGCTTCATAGAACCGCAGACGAGATGGGCGGGCGGCTGGCCGGCAGCATGGAAATGGCGATTGGACGAGCCATGCAGCCAGTGACTATGGCGATGGACAGCTTTATCATGGGCGCTACCCAGGAGCAGATCGAAGGCGTACGGCAGATCGTTGGCGCATTCATCGAGCAGATGAATGATTCTCTGGGCGGCCATTTCCTGAAGCTTGGGCAGACGATTGCGGCCATCAATAATTCGCAGATCGTTTCCCAGGATCATCTGGAGAAGTCCATGACCTCCGCGCAGTCCATTGTACAGGAGGTAACGCGGCTGGCCCATGTATCCCAGGAAGTGATGGAGCGGTTTGAAAATTATGTGTCCGCCATGCAGAAGGCCAGACAGTCTGACGCCGAGTTCTCCAAGAAAGCGGAATCCCTGCTGGACAACATGCACATGGCATCGGAGCATCAGGCCGCGTACTTAAGCAAGCTGCAGGAGTACCAGGCTGTTTTGCAGGGAAGCTTGCAGGAGTACGTTTCCTGGAGCGACCGAATCCTGGGCGGCGTCAGCGAGCAGGCCAAGGGATTGACGGAGGGAATGCAGAAGGCAACCGACGAAATGCAGGAAGGCAGCCGGATGCTTGCGGGAAGCTATTCCTCATTTGTGGAGAATATATCCGAAGGGCTGGCCCGTGCCCTTGGCATGTTTGACGAGAACATGCACAGCCTGATCCAAACACTGAACAATACGCTGGAGGATATCGGGTCTACCGTGAACAAAATGCCCGAGAGCATGAAAAAGAGCTCCGACCGGTACGGTCAGCAGGTGGAGCTGTATGTCAGCTCGCTATCCCAGCTTCAGCAGGCCGTGAGCGATATAGCCCGGACCTTGGAGAAAAAGCCGGCCGATAAGGGACAAGCCGGCAAACCTGAATCGCCTGCTGCGCTGGCGGAGGGGGCGTGAGTGATGATTACATCCCGCTTGCGCAAAAGCTCCCGTGGGCCGGGCCGTCATGACAAGGGGGCTGCCTGGATCTCCTATTCCGACATGATGGCGGCATTGATTTTAATGTTTGTGCTGGTTCTTTCATATAGCATATACCAGTATTTCATCATGCTGCAGACAAAAACGTTGGAGTTGGATGAAAAGGGAGCACTGCTTTCAAGCCAGCAGGTAATGCTGGACGAGCAGACAAAACAGCTTGTTTTGCAGCAGCAAACCCTTTCCCAGCAGGAGGATGCGCTTTCTTCCGCGCAGGCTTCCCTGAAGAACCAGCAGTTGACTTTGGAAGAGCAGCAGAGGCTTCTGGCCGCAGCAAGCGCGATGCTGGCCTCGCGGGAAGAGGAACTGGCCGCCGCACAACTGATGCTGGGCGATCAGCAGAACAGGTTGGATGCGGCTACCGCGCTTCTTAACAGCCAGCGGAAAGCGTTGGAGACGCAGCAGGTGAAGATTGATGATCTTATCGGCGTGCGCACCAAGATCATACAAGAGCTGAGCGCCACGCTGAGCAGCGCTAATCTCAGGGCTACGGTGGACAGAAATACGGGCGATATCGTTTTGGACAGTGCGGTGTTTTTCGATACAGGGCAGAGCACCATCAAGGAAAGCGGAAAGGCGTTGCTCAACCAGTTCATCCCCCTCTATTTGAGTGTGCTGCTTCGGCCTGAGTATGGTGACTACCTGGGCGAAATTGTCATCGAAGGGCACACGGATACCCAGGGAGAATACTTGATGAACCTGGAGCTTTCCCAACAGCGTGCGCTGACAGTGGCCAAGTATTGCCTGCAAATGAGCGGTCTGACCGAGAAGCAGCGGGAATATCTCCGAAACATACTGACGGCAAAGGGCAAGAGCTACTCCGATCCTGTACGCAACGCGGATGGGTCCATCAACATGGACCAATCCCGCCGGGTGGAGTTCCAATTCCGTTTGAAGGATGCGGAGATGATCGACGAGATGAACAGGATTCTATCAGGACAGTAAAGGCCGGTGCCGACTATTGGAAATATAGCCGGAAAAGGGGAACACTGACATCGTGAAATATGTTGCATGGTTTATGGTGGTGTTGCTGGTGTTGGCCGTGGCAGGCGTGGGTTATTTGTATGCTACCGCCCAGGTGGTGGCGGAAGCGCTGGGTGCCCAGGCGCATGAAGCACAAAGCCAGCAGCCCACATTTGACGACCTGAAACGCAGGCTGGAAAATGGTACGGTAATGGGAACTGTGTTTGCCGACGGGCCTTTGGGGGATGCGTCGGAATATGCCTTTGTCACATATACGGTGCGACTTCGCAATGACAGCTTGATTTCCGCAGATATGGTAGAGGTTCAAATCGTGCCTACGGAAAAGGATGTTCTTCAAATGGGAAATACCGCTGTTAGGTCATTGGCACCGCGTACCAAGGGCGACATTACGGCAACGGTGCTGACAAGAAGAGACAGCGATTCCATGCGGGAGATCATCGTTACCTATTATATTTGGGGAAAGGCCTTCAGCATCAAAGAGGTATACGGCAGATAGGCAGGCACAAGGCCGTATGACGGAATGAACGGAATAGGATATCGCTGCGTATGGGTGTGATAGCTTGCGCCATACGCAGCTTTTTTTATCCCTATTCTCATCGTCCAGGAGAATACCACAGATGATGCTATCAAGACCTTATGATGACCGTTAGTTCGCCAATCTTATCAGAATCCTTTAAGATATATCTTCCCGTTCTATTTGTGGTCAGGAAAGGACAGGAATCCCGCTTTTTTCTTTATCGCGTTCGCACCAACGCCTTGCCGATACATACCATGGGGAGTGTAAGGCTCCCAAGCTGGGAGTAACATATAAGGAGGCGTGCCTATGTCGTTCTACAGCTACAAAAACGCCAACCCCAGCAGTTGCCCCGGCGCTATTTCCGGTAATGCGCTGGATGGCCTGCAGGAGAAAATCTGCGTCCAGGTGAAGCGCGTCTACGATAGCTGCCTGCAACAGGAACAGCTTGACGATGTAGAAGTGACCATCACCAGCTTTGCCCAGGTAGCCGGAAGCACCTGCGTAGTCAACCCAGCCTTCTGCCGGGAAAATCCTGATACCATCCCGGCGACGTCACCTCCCGTGGCCCCCATCACCTTTGAGAGCTGCCGCTCCAATACGACGGTGGGGAAGATCCACAACCTGACCATCGACCGGCTCTGTGACCGCCCCTGTTTCGCTCGTGTACGGGCCACCATTGAAGTCCCCATCGATATCCTCTTTGTGGATAGCCGCTGTATCGAGTACATTGGAAAAGGCGTCGTATGCGTGAACAAGGATGTACTGCTCTCTCTGCCTGACGAGTCCATTGTTCCCTTTGAGATTGAGGCCATGGTCAGCGCCATCTGCGTCTCTGGCACCTATTTGGGGAACAATGTGTTTGAACTCACCATTTGCGTGACGATCGTGTTGAAGGTTCTGGCCAAGGTGGAGATCCTGATCCCCTCCTACGGCTTCTGCCCCATCCCGCCCTGCGAGGAATTTGCCGAAAATGTCTGCGACGAATTCTTCAGCCTGCCCCTTTTCCCGCCCATGTCATTGTGCAACGAGGGTACGACAAACCCCTCCAATATCAATTTGCATGGCGGAATCTGCAACTGCCGCACCACACGGCAAAGCTGACAAAACCCTTCATCTTAAAGGGGGGATGCCGCAAGGCATCCCTCCTGTCGCATGGGCAAAGAGGCAACGGGAAGTCCCTATCCGAAGACAGGCCCACCAGGAATTGTCAGCCGAAAGTCTTGATTTTTCGCGCTTTCAAATCGAAAAAAAGTGTTGACAAGCGATATGCTGTGTGTTAAACTATCAAACGTCGCCGCAAGCGGCTCCGGACCTTGAAAACGATACAGAGTTTACAAAACTCAAAGAAGGAAGAAAGAAATCGACAGTCGATTCTAAGAATGAGTTTTCACTTTGTCGAGGGAAACCGAGATGAAGAGGAATAGGATTAAACACAAGAGTTTGATCCTGGCTCAGGACGAACGCTGGCGGCGTGCC
>JAEZLW010000017.1 GCA_023415145.1 Bacillota bacterium
ATGGTTTTCATGTCGTTTCCTCCTTAAGCGTCTGCATCTTCCGTATGCAGTTCCCAATGATGATCGTGATGATAGATCATCTGCTTTGTCATGCCGCCGTCCACCACAAAGTTTTGCCCCGTGATGAAAGAAGCCTGCTCACTGCTAAGATACAGGCACATGGCGGCGATGTCGCCGGGCCTGCCAACTCGTCTGACGGGATGCTGCAGGATATCCCCCTTGGAATAAGCGGACAGCTTTTCATCTTCTTGATACTCCCCGGTGTCAATCCAGCCGGGGCTGACGGCATTGACCCGGGCCTTGCCCGCAAGGCTTACCGCCAGCGCATGGGTTAGCGCGCTGATACCGCCCTTGGCGGCGGTATAGCTTTCCGTGTCCGGCTGGGACATAAAAGCCCTGGTGGAGGCAATGTTTATCACAGACGCGCCATTGCGCATAGAAGGCAAAAGCAGGCTGCACAGCATGTAGGCGGCAGTAACGCCCAGGGACAGTACGTAGTTGAAATCTTCGTATGTGCACCCGGAGAGGATACCCCGCCTTGAGATACAGGCATTATTGATCAGCACATCCACCGTGCCAAATTTATCAATCACCGATTTGGCAAAGCCCTGAAGCGCTTCCTTTTGCGCCATGTCGCCTTTGTAAAACAGACTTTCGGTTACGTTCCCCGAAAGCATCCGCCCAAGCGCATCTCCGCGTGCTTCATCCACATCCGAAAAGGCCACCGCATAGCCTTGTTTTGCAAATTCCTCCACAATGCAACGGCCGATACCGTTGGCACCTCCGGTGACAACGCACACCTTTTTCATATCCCTTCCTCCTTTGTGCCTTTTAGTTCAACCAGAACAATTTCCGGTGGGTTGAATATGCGGGGGAGCTCCGGGTAGTATGACAACCCCCGGCTTACCAGCAAGTTTGTTCCGTTCACATTATACAGCCCGCCAGCATGTTTTGGGAAATACCCCTGGTTGGGGGCATACAGGCCGTTTAATATCAATGGGATGCGAACCTGTCCGCCATGGGTATGGCCGGATAGCACCAGATCAAATCCAAGTGCACCATATTCGGTTATAAAATCCGGTCTATGGGCTACAAGTATGTTATACCCCTCCCTGTCAAGATGGTCAAAGGCATTAAGCGCCCGCCGGTAGGCGTCATCCTCATTTTCACCGGGGTAAGTGGAAGCCATGGAGGGATCGTCGATGCCAGAGATCAAGAGCCGCTGCCCCTTTACAGTAAGTTCTGTGGTTTGTCCTTCCAAAACGGTAACACCGTAGCCTGTAATGGCAGCTTTGATGTTATTGATATCTCCGCTCCTGTAATCATGGCTGCCGGTAACATAATAGCATGGAGCCAGATTTGCGATGCCGTTAAGCAACAGCGCCATCCCTTCAAAAGGGTTTCTGTCATCCGCCATGTCTCCGGACAGGAAGATCACATCCGGTCTTAAATCCACAACCCTTAGGATAAGCAGTTTCTGGCCTGGCTCGAAAATAGAACTATGCAAGTCTGTCATAAGTACAGCCCGTATGGTTTCTCCATTCTTGATCTTTTCGGTAAATACCGTATATTCCGGCGCGGTCAGACCGTGGTAGAATACTGCAAAAACCAGCGCTCCCAATAGTACAAGGGCCAGGCCCAGGGTAAACATTGATTTCCCGTACGTCTTTTCATATGTGCTCTCCTCATGCATTTATTGTAATCACAAAAGGATGCTTTTTCAACTGCTCATGCTCTTTATCCCAACAGATTGAGCCAAAGGGTGTATACCCCCTTTTCTGTCTGCCGAACACTTGTTCCTTCCCCTAATTTCTGATATACTTTTGTTATTGTCTCTTTCGCCTTACCATGGAAGTATCTCATTGAGGAGGTGTTTCGTTTGTATATCGCCAACGAGCAGAGGTATTCCACCATGAAATACCGCCGCTGCGGCAAAAGCGGCATCCAGCTTCCTTTCCTTTCCCTGGGCCTGTGGCACAATTTCGGCGGGAACGTCACCTTGGAAAACGCCCGGGCCATGGTGCTTGGCAGCTTTGATCTGGGCATCACCCACTTTGACCTGGCCAACAACTACGGTCCCCCACCAGGCTCCGCGGAGGAAACCTTCGGAAGCATCCTGAAAAAAGACCTGGGCGCATACAGGGATGAGCTTATTATCTCCTCCAAGGCCGGCTACTACATGTGGCCCGGACCCTATGGCGACTGGGGCAGCAAAAAGTACATCGTCTCCTCCTGCGACCAAAGCCTCAAGCGCTTGGGCCTTGACTATGTGGACATCTTCTACCATCATCGTCCGGATGCCAATACACCCCTGGAAGAATCCATGGATGCTCTGGCAACGCTCATAAGACAAGGCAAAGCGCTATATGTAGGCCTTTCCAATTACAATGGCCATGATACGCTTACAGCCAGCCGCATGCTAAAAGAGATGGGCGTCCATTGCCTGATCCACCAGCCCAAATATTCCATGTTCAACCGCATCTGGGAAACGGAAGGGCTGTTTGACGTGCTCAAAAGCGAGGGAATCGGCTGCATCGCCTTCTCCCCGCTGGCCCAGGGGCTTTTAACGGACCGGTACTTTACCGGCATCCCAGCCGATTCCAGGGTCATGACCTCCGGCGTATTTTTAAAGCCCGAGTCCATCACCGAGGAAAAAGTGCTCAAGGCCAAACAACTGGACGAAATCGCAAAGCGCAGGGGGCAAAAGCTGTCCCAGATGGCGCTAAGCTGGGCGCTTCGTGATAACGTGATGACGTCGCTGATCATCGGCGCCAGCCGATTAAGCCAGATTCAGGAAAACCTGCAAGCCATCGAAAATGCGTCCTTCACCACCGAAGAGCTCAAAGAAATAGACGCAATATTGGCAAATTAGGTTCAGCAACGATTGATTTTGTTTCAAGGAGGCTTCATGGAAACCCCTACGAATCATCAGGCCGCAGATCGCGGCTGGAAAAAAGGCTTCTTTACCATCTTTACAGGACAAGCTCTTTCCCTCATCGGCAGCAGCGCCGTACAGTTTTCATTGATCTGGTGGCTGTCCAGCGAAACAGAGTCGGCCATGATGCTGGCTCTGGCAGGGCTGTTGGCCTTTTTACCCCAGCTTGTGTTGGGACCCTTTGCGGGCGTATGGGTTGACCGCCTGAAGCGCAAAACGGTCATTATCTGGGCCGACCTGTTTACCGGCCTTGTGGCTGCCGGTTTTGCCGCGGTGTTCTTCTTTCGCACGCCGCCTTACTGGTCTGCCTGTGTGATATTGGGTGTCAGGGCCATAGGCGGTGTATTCCACACCCCGGCGATACAGGCAGCCGTACCGATGCTGGTCCCCAAGGATGAGCTTACACGGGCCAACGGTTGGAGCCAGTTTTTGCAGTCAGGCGCGTTCATGCTGGGCCCTGTGCTTGGCGCAGCCATGTACGCATCCCTGACGCTTCCCGTTATCCTATTAACAGACCTGCTGGGTGCGATCATCGCGGTACTCACGGTTGCCCCTGTAAAAATCCCGGAGCTTGAACATGAACGTCCGGAAAAACCTCACTTGTTCAGAGAAATCAAAGAAGGCATAACCATTTTTCTTAAGGACAGAAGACTGACCATTGTCACTGCCTCCATGACACTGAGCATGATCTTTTTCATGCCGCTGGGCACGCTGCATCCGCTGATGGTCAGCAACTATTTTCGCGCTACCGCCTGGCACGCCAGCATTGCACAAATTGTATACGCCGCCGGGATGATGGGCGGCGCGGTGCTGGCCGGCAGCCTGGGCCGTTTCAAAAACAGGCTGATTCAGGTGCAGGCCGGCATTTTCCTGCTGGGCATCCTTTCGCTTTTCTGCGGCATCCTGCCCCAAAGCATGTTCGGTTTTTGGCTCTTCGTGCTACTGTGCCTTCTTTTGGGGGCTACGGGCAATCTATACAACATACCTTTTGTTGCTTATTTGCAGGAATCCATCCCGCTGGAAGCCCAGGGCCGCGCCTTTTCGCTGATGGGCAGCCTGATGTCCTTTACACTCCCCCTGGGTCTTGTGGCGGCAGGCCCCGTATCCGAAGCATATGGTGTAACCGTATGGTTCATAATCGCAGGAATTGCGGTAATGGCTATCACAGCTTTGAGTACGGGTCCGGTTCTTTCAAAAAAATAACCGCATAGCAGTTGATCAATATTATCATGTAGGCGGACAAAGCTGTGTTATGCTTTGTCCGTCTTTTATCATGCACCGAATAACAGAGGACCGATAGTGAAGAATTTTCATAAATCCATCACATTCGACAGCCAAAAAAATATGCTGATACTGGAAGGCAGAATCTGCCTTGCCAAATCAGATTACGGATCTACTGATGAGGTGAATAGAATGAACGAATACTGGGGTAAACAGCAGGGCTTTGACAAACGTTTTGACTGTGACAAGCGTTTTGACCATGACAAACGTATTGGCTGTGACAAGCATTTCGACCATGATAAACATTGTCCTAAACCCTGCAATCCTTGCAGGCCATGCGAAGATAAAGCGTGCCGTTTCTGCGGCTTTGTATGGCGTAAATGCCCCTGCTGCGGCAAGTGCTGCTGCTGCAAGGTCTGGCATTGTGATCACTTCTTTGTTTTCGTTTGCAGCGAATGCGGCGAAGTCTTCTGGTCTGATTGCGAAGACTGTCATTGGAAGAAATAATGCCGCAACGCTCCCATACCCAGATGCCCAGTAACCCCCGGCAAAGCCGGGGGTTACACTTCGTGTGTTGGCAAAGCCAACACACTTCGAAAAAATGACTTTGCCATTTTTTCGATTTAGCACTTTTCACCTGTGAATCCGCGCACCGGTCTACGCTATGCTTGACCGGTGTTTCGTTTTCAAATGGCAAAGCCATTTGAAAACTGCAGGTTCGGGGATAAATCCCTCACCCTGGAATCTACGGTCGGTGAAAAGTGTAAGGAGTGCTTGCTCCGCAAGCGACCCGCTCGACTGGCAAAGCCGGTCGATACGATTACAATTGAAGGGGCCTTACCCCTTCAATGCATCCCTGAAAAATATTAGTTATATCTCCAGGCAGGCTGCCGCTTCTTCCCCTGTGAGCGCTTCCTTTTGCAAAAGCTTTTCCCACATGGCTGTCCAGGCTTTGCGGTTGGTTTCCAATACCTCCACAGCAAGCTTGTACGCCTGTTCCATAAGGTTCAAAGCACCTGACTGCCTTTGATCTTTTCCGGCCAGCAGCATCTCAAAGGGCTTGCCGGCATCCGGGCCCATACCCCATTCCGATGCCATGCGCCCGGCGATGTCGGCCGCCTTTTGCAAATCATTGGCTGCGCCGGTGGTAACATCGTTTGGCCCGAAGGCCATCTCTTCCGCTGCACGGCCTGCAAGCGCCACCGCCATGTGATTTAGCAAATCCTGACGGGTGTGGAACATCTTTTCCGGGGCGATGGACATACTGTATCCCGCCGCTCCCTTGGTAGAAGGAATGATGGATACCCGGTTCAGTTTGTTGTCAGGCAGCAGCAAAAGGGTAGCCAGCGCGTGACCTGCCTCGTGAACA
The DNA here is from genome assembly GCA_023415145.1 of Bacillota bacterium. Taxonomy (GTDB): domain Bacteria; phylum Bacillota; class Clostridia; order Christensenellales; family Aristaeellaceae; genus JAEWAH01. Next base: position 5,526 of record JAEZLW010000017.1, read on the forward strand.
GCGGTTATCTTCCGTTCCTTTTCCAGGGTGTCCTTGTTGTTCTTTTCCTCACCCACCAATGCGGCATGAAAAGCATAGTCAATGTCTTCCTTGCAGATGGCCTCCGCCTGGCGCCGGGCAGCATGGATTGCGGCTTCATTCAGTACGCTTTCCAGCCTGGCACCGGAGAACATGGCGGTCTGGGCAGCTATATCCTGGAAGGATACGTCCTGCGCCATAGGCTTGTCCTTGGCGTGTACCTTCAATATTTGCAGCCGTTCGCTGAGACCGGGCAAAGGCACCTCAATCTGCCGGTCAAAACGGCCGGCCCTAAGCAGCGCTTCATCCAGTGTATCCGGTCTGTTGGTGGCAGCCAGCACCACGATGCCTTCTTTGTCCGAAAAGCCGGACATCTCGGTAAGCAATGCGTTTAGCGTCTGCTCGCGTTCATCGTTGCCGTTGTCACGCTTTTTGCCAATGGCGTCAATCTCATCAATGAAGATTACACCACGTCCCGCCTTGCGCGCCTTTTGGAACAGAGTGCGGATGCGGCTTGCGCCTACACCAACGTAGACCTGCACAAAATCCGCGCCGCTGACAGCAAAGAAAGGCACGCCTGCCTCCCCGGCCAGCGCCCTCGCCATCAACGTCTTGCCGGTGCCGGGAGGACCATACAAAAGAACACCGCGGGGTATCCTTGCGCCGTATTTGGCGAAAAAGTCTGGCTTCTTGATAAAGTCCACCAGGTCACGCATGCTTCTTAAGGCTTCCTCGTTGGCCGCCACGTTTTGAAATGTGACGGAAGGGACTTCTCTGCTTTCCTCTATGGCCGCGTATTTGGCCAGGCCCGTAGCCCCTTTGGTTCGGGAACGCATGAGGACGAACATAAGCAGCACCAGCATTCCGGCACCAAGCACCGTTCCAAGCTGGCCGATGGCATCTTCCTCCACCGCAACACCAGATTTTAATAGTGTGCTTTTCAATGTTTCGTCCCGCGGATTGGGCATTATTGCCTTGGTTCCGTCGGCTAAAATCACCGTCAGTTCGGAGGCGTCCTTCAAAATGACGGTACGCACCTTGCCTTGTTCAACCTGCTCCAAAAAGGCGGGATAGGTGATGGCAGCCGGGCGCTCAAGCCGCTCCGAAGCAAACAGCCCCAGTGCAGTCGCGATGATCGCCGAAAACAGCAGCATCGAAATTTTACTCCTATTTTTCACATTTCCCACCTCTTTCTGTTGCACATTTTGTACAGATAACAGTATACAGATTGAATTAATACTTGTAAACGGTACATTCTGGCGGTGATTTTCCAGTGTGTATTTCTATTGGAACGGGCAGGATATGCACAGGCATCAGCATGTGAAAGGCGGCTTGTTCAGTGAAAGCGGAAGAAAAGAAAAAGAAGCGTCCCGATATGGAAAAAAACGCTGACGCGAAGGCAGTGTCCCCTTCTGAGGCTGAAGAAAAAAAGCCGGAAGATATGCATGCGCCTTCTTTGGATAAGAAAGATTCATCTTCGGAAGAGCCAAAAACGGAAGAGGCAGCCAAGAAACCAACCAAAAAAGAAAAGGAATCCAACAAAAACAACAAAAAGAAGCGCCACATCTTCAGGCGAATTCTGCTGGCCTTGGGCGCATTATTTGTTGGCGGTCTGGTCTTTGCTTTCTTTTACTTCGATGTGCCCAATTGGCAAAGACTGGATGCCAACAAGATTACTTCCGTCGCCCAAACAGGCAGCATATATGATGCCAGCGGCAATTTTGTCACGGTTATCCAGGGGAAGGAAAACCGCACTGTCATCCGTCTTGCCGACGTTCCGATGCATGTGCGGCAAGCCTTTCTCGCGGCAGAAGACCTGCGGTTTTACAGTCACTTCGGCATTGACCCTGTGCGCTTTTTTGGGGCTGTGGTGGCAAACCTGAAGACCATGAGTTTCTCGGAAGGCTTCAGCACCATATCCCAGCAGTTGATCAAACTCAGCCACTTGAGCTCGAAAAAAACGCTGGCCCGTAAAATGGAGGAAGTATATCTGGCTCTGCAGTTGGAAAGCAGGTTCACCAAAGACCAAATATTTGAGATGTATTTGAACTATGTCTATTTCGGCAACGGTGCATATGGCTTGCAAGCTGCCAGTCAAACATATTTCGGCATCGACGTAAAAGACTTGTCGGTAGCAAAGGCAGCCAGCCTAGCGGCTATTTTAAATGCTACCACCACCTATAACCCCTCCCTGAATCCGGAAAACAACAAAAAGCGGCAGCGATATATCCTCAACACCATGCTGGAAGAGGGTATGATCGACGCCGCAACCCATCAGGCAGCGCTTGAAGAGGAACTGCGTTTGGCTGAGAGCAAACCCATCGTCACAGCGTACGGCTGGTTCGTGGATGCGGTATTAAGCGAGGCGGAGGAGCATCTGGATGTATCGGCCGAAACACTGCTAGGCAGCGGCTACCGCATTGATACCACCCTGGATACAAGATTGCAGGATGTTGCCGACGAGCAATATAAGACTGATGTGTTTCCCGCCAATGCTTCAGATGGAACCAAAGTACAAAGCGCTATGGCCTGCCTTGATGTAAAGACCGGCGCTGTACGCGCTGTTGTGGGCGGGCGGGAATATACCGTGCTGCGTGGCTTTAACCGCGCCACACAGCTCAGGCGTCAGCCAGGTTCAGCCCTAAAGCCGTTGGCTGTGTACGCCCCTGCGATGGAGTATTACGGCTACACCACCGCCAGCGTTTTGAAAGACGAACCCACCAATTTTAACGGCTATAAGCCCCGCAACAGCGGCGATGCGTACTACGGCAGTGTAACAGTCCGCACGGCGCTTCAACACAGTCTCAATGTATCCACCGTATCGCTGCTGCAGCAGATCGGCGTGGAGGCCGGCAGAAACTACCTGACCAAAACAGGCATTCCCCTGGACAGGCGGGATTCCAACCTTTCTCTAGCTCTGGGCTCCCTCACTTATGGCGTATCCCCGGTGCAGTTGGCCGCAGCATATGCTCCTTTTGCGAATCAGGGCTATTTTAACGCACCCTACTTTATCGAAAAAATAACCGACAACAAAGGGCAGGTGATTTATCAGCACCAGTCCAATCCCCAGCGGGTATTGTCCGTGCAAAACGCGTACCTGATGACCAGTCTTTTGCAGACTGTAACATCCGCCGGAACAGGTGCCAAGCTTTCCGGTGCGGGCACACCGGTGGCCGGCAAGACGGGTACTGTGAACTTGCAGGGAGGCGGCAACAGGGATATCTGGATGGCGACATACAACACCGAAATCGCTACCGCAGTGTGGATGGGCTTTGACAATCCGGACAGCAAGCACCGCATTTCCGGCAATCTATCCGGCGGCGACAATACCGCCACACTCAGCCGCAACTTTTTCCGTGCTGCCTATCGCGACCGTTCAAAGCCCCAGTTTGACAAGCCTGGCGGGATCATTTCGCTGGAACTGGACAAAAAGGCGGTAGAATGGCGTGGCGAAGCCATGCTTGCGGTAGATATCACTCCCAAGGCTTACCGCTTTTCGGAGGTTTTCACCGCCTCCAACCACCCCACCAAACGAAGCGACATCTGGAACGCCCCCCGTACCCCCAACAGCTTTTATGTGACCCACAACGAAAATGGCAACCCGCTTCTTGTGATACAGCCGGCAGATTACGCCGTATACCGCATTCAGCGTGATGCCGTTGGAGAGTCCTTTGTGCTGACAGAATTGTGGGGTTCATCAGGTGAAACACTGTATTATGCAGATACCAGGGCTGTCCCCGGTGTCACCTATACCTATCGGGTGATCCCGGTGCATGCGGAGCTTTTGATCAACGGGGTCTTGCTGGAGGGCGTACAAAGCGTACAGGTAGCCCAGGCCAGGTCTCCGTCAACCGGGAATATTCTCAATGATATGTTTGGCTTCCTGTTTGGCGCAGATGCCCAAAACGAATCCTCCGGCAACACGCAGCCGTCGGAGGAAACAGAGAACACCAGCTCGATTTTCTGGAAATAGACGGGCCTCCGGTTCATTTGGAGGAAATGGCAATTTGCCATTTCCCTGAGGTTTAATGTGCGACACGATTATGGGCGAAGGGCTTTGGCCCCTTGCCGCTCCCCCAAGGGTATCGTTTTTCTATTTTTCAATATATTGCTTACCCCTCGTTCTTCTCAATCTGCTCATTCAAAAGGTTGATATTGCCGCAGCCCATGGTGATCACCAGGTCACCGGGCTGCCAATGAGCGCGCAGGTAAGCTTCCGTATCGCCAAAGGTTGGCGTCAGATGGGCGTTGATCCCATGATCCCGCATGCCCTTGACTATCATGGAAGCATGAATGTCGCCGGGGTCTTTTTCCCTGGCGGCATAAATCTCTGTCACAAGCGTGATATCCGCCTCGCCGGTGCAGGTGAGATAATCGTTGAACAAGCGTTTGACACGGCTGTAGGTATGGGGCTGCATCACCGCCCACAGGCGGTTGTGAGGCTGAAGCTTGGCAATGGATAATGCGTTGCGCATTTCGGTGGGATTGTGGCCGTAATCGTGATAGAGCTTTACGCCCTGCACCACGCCGGTGAGCTCAAAGCGCCGGTGAGCACCGGAAAACCGGCCCAGGGACAGTGCCGCCTTTTCCATGTCCGCCCCAAGGCGGTGTGCGCAGGCCAATGCCGCCAGGCCGTTGAGCACGTTGAAGCTGCCAGGTACCGCCATATTGACATGGCAGAGCTTTTTACCCCTGTACACAAGGTCAAACTCACCCCGACCCTGAGCGTCATAGCGTAATTGCGCCGGCTGCCAGTCATTTTTTGCGCCAAGGCCATATGTCTGCGTTTCCCTTTGAAGACTATCAAACAGCTTTACAACCCTGAAATCATCGCCCCACCCTATGGCCAGGCCGCCTTTCGGCAGCAGGGCCAGATATTTCCCGAAGGCATCCTGTATATCATCTATATCCCGGTAATAGTCCAGGTGATCTTCCTCAATGTTCAGCACCACGGCAATGGTAGGACGCATCTGCAAAAAACTTCCGCTGAACTCACAAGCTTCCGCAATAAAAGCCTGCCCAGCGCCAATGCGTGTGCTGCCACCCACCGCATCCAGCCGCCCACCGATATGGATGGTTGGGTCCAGGCCTCCCTCCATCATAATTTGGGAGAGCATGGCTGTGGTAGTCGTTTTGCCGTGAGTGCCGCTGATACCGACCGCAACGGGATATCCTTCCATCAATTGGCCCAGAAGCGCTGCACGCTCCATGCTGGGAATCATCAGCCGTTTCAGTTCCAGCCGTTCCGGGTTGTCTGGCAGGATGGCGGCAGAGTAAACCGCCATATCAGCGCCATGCACATTTTCCTCCCGGTGGCCTACCGCCACAGGAATACCCATAGCCTCCAGCTTCTCCACGCTATGGCTGCGCACGCTGTCTGAGCCGGAAACCTTATACCCTTTCTCCAAAAGCATCTGAGCCAGCCCCGACATGCTGGAGCCGCCGATGCCTATCATGTGCACCCGCTTGCCTTGATAATCCCGGATGTGGGGCGTCTGCATACGGTCATCTGCTCCTTTTTGCGGCTTTAGAACCGCCTAGCTATTATACGCCAAATTCCTGGGAATAATCAACACCTTGCGTTTCACTCTAGTGTATCGATAAAATCGATACACTAGAGCGAGTTGCACTTTTCGCTTGTGAGCTTTGCTCACGGCCAGCGAAAAGTGTAAGGAAAGCTTGCTTCGCAAGCGCCCCGCACTGTCCGGAAGCTCAATCGTCGTCCTGCTTCGCTGCCGATCGCACGGCTCGATTCGCTTCCCGCCTCCACTCTGCCTATTCCCGCCACTGGCGGGGGCAGGGTTGCGGCGCCAGCAGAGCCGGGCGAGACGATTTCAAATGAAGGGGCTCTACCCCTTCATCGCATCCCCGATGGACTCCATGAGGTTCTTCATATGTATGGAGCATTTGTTCAATTGATTACTCAAGTTGACACTTGCGAACAAGCGTTCTATAATATTCTGGAAAGGAGGGGATGTCATGGAAACGGTGCTAGCCAAGCAGTTGTTGACTCCCCTTCACGCATCGGATGAATTTTTTCACAGTGATTACAATCTGAACCTGTATCGCGGCTGCAGCCACGGTTGTATATATTGCGATTCCCGGTCGGTGTGCTATCAGCTTGACCGGTTTGATCAGGTTCGTGTGAAAGAGAATGCCCTTTCCCTGCTGCGTGAGGAGCTTCGCCGAAAACGCAAACCGGGGCTTGTATCAACCGGTGCCATGAGCGATCCATACAACCCTTACGAGGAAGAACACAAATATACCCGTTGTGCTTTTCTGCTTTTGAAGCAGTATGGCTTTGGCGTGGGCTTTACCACAAAATCATCTTTGGCCTCAAGGGATAGTGACGTGCTTTATGACATTCAGCGCACCGCTCCGGTCAGAGCCTGCTTTTCGATCACTTGCTCGGAAGACGACCTCAGCCTGAAACTGGAGCCACACGCCTCCCCCACCACCAAGCGTTTCGAGGCGCTGGAAGCACTGTCCAGAGCTGGGGTATTTGCCGGTGTTTGGCTCAACCCCGTGATTCCCTTTTTGACTGACACAGCGGAAAATATACTGTCAATCGTTCGCCGTACCAAAGAGTGCGGCGGTCAATTTATCGTGTGCCATTTTGGCATGACGCTTCGCACCGGCAACCGGGAGTATTTCTATCAGGCCCTTGACAGGGATTTTCCCGGTATTAAGGAAAAGTACGCTGGGGCCTTTGGCCTTGATTACATGTGTCCCAGCGTGATAGCCAAGGAGCTCGAAGCTGCCTTTGTCAAAGAGTGCATACGCTTAAACCTTAACCATCGGTTTCCCGACATCAACAGGGCGATGTTTGAAAAGCAATCCATGCAGTTGAGCATGTTTGAACTATAAAGACCCCGGCGGAAGCATCATCTCCGCCGGGGTTTTGCATTCGTTGCCTGTTGCTTATCCTATCCGTTACGGCGCGGCAGTAGGCACCAGATAGGGATCAGCCGTAGGATTGGGTGTTGGTGTAGGCGTAGGTACGGGAGTTGGAGTGGTAAGTACGTCGGCATAAATGGCATTCTGCGTTACCACACCGGCAATACCGTCTGTTTTCAAGCCGTTGGCCTTTTGGTACGCCTTTACCGCACTTATCGTTCCGCCATAATAGCCGCCGGTCACGGTGCCATTGTAATAGCCCATTTCCTTCAGCTTCATCTGCAGCCAATAGACATCCTTGCCCTTGGTGCCCTTTTTCAGTGTTCTGAAAGGCATGGGAGGTTTTTCGCTGCTGTTGTACTGGGGCGGCTCTGTCGGCGCGGGGGTGGACTTGGGCAGCATTCTGCTTTTGTCCAAGGGAGCCGGCTTCAGCGACTGGGGCAGCTCCGGAGCGGAGGGCAGCTTGTTCGTGATGGAAACCACGACGCCCTTGCCAAGATTTTCGTACACCCACTTGGCGTCGTGCACCAGAAGGCGAATACACCCATGGGATGCCCGGGAGCCCAGGACATAATACGAGCCGGTAGCCAAATCCATGGTATTGGTTGTGTTGTAGATCACTGAATGGAAAGCAATTCCGCTGTTGATTCGCGTCCAGTACTGCGCCCAGCCGCCGCCCCACTTGGGGAAGGTGGCCCAGCGGGCCGTTCTGCCGTTCAGCGTCCAATCACCCAAATCGCTGGGGAAAGCCTTGGTGCCCGTGGAGCAGATCATCTGCCGCACTAGATCAGTATATTCACCGTTCTCATCCCGCCCGTACACGTTGACAACCTGATTGGTAACATCCACCGTAACGGCGTATGGAATCGGTGTCGGCACAGGGGTTGGTTTGGGCGTGGCGGAGGCATCCGACACGTCCTGGCTGTTGAAGATCATGTTCCAGGTCTCTTTGCCGACGATACCGTCCACCGACAGTGCATTTTGCCGCTGGAAAGCGCTCACGGCATCCCTGGTCTGATTCATAAAATTGCCGGATATGGGTCCAGTATAAAAGCCCAGCTCCGTCAGCCTCGTTTGCAGTTGCTTTACCTTGCTGCCTGTAGAGCCCCTTTGAAGCTTTTTGGAGAATGCTACATGCTGCGTGGCAGCAGCGGGCTTTGTATCCCCTGCCGTTACCTGGTCCGCCGCGTTTTGATTGGGAGCCGGGGTAGGCGTTGGGGCAGGCGTAGGCGTGGCAGCCTTTTTGGGAAGTGCCTTTTCCACGTTGTACAAAAGCTCCAGTGTATTGGCATCCGCCATTCCTGTAACAGTCAGCCCATTTACATTCTGGAAGGAATGAACAGCATAATAAGTGCCTTCCAGGTATTTGCCGCTGATTTTTCCATTGTAGTATCCAAGTTCGGTGAGGCGGCTTTGCAGCGTTTTTACTTCCTCACCGTTGTCGCCCTTTTCCAGCGGACGGTACCGGGTAGCATAGAGCAGCTCCTGCGTTTTTGCATCGGCAATGCCCGTAGCGTCAAGGCCAAAATCTTCCTGGAATTCGCGGATTGCCGCCTGGGTGCCCTCACGGTAATTTCCGCTGATATTTCCACTATAGTATTTCAGTTCGGTGAGCTTCGTCTGCAGCCTAGTCACCGCATCTCCCTTGTCTCCGTATTGGAGCGATACCGCCTTAGAGGGTTCGGTTTCCTGTGTGGGCCCAGCCTTATTTTCCGCCAGAGCGAAAATGCCGGCCAGAAGGATTGCGCACACCATCATCCAAACAACAAGTTTCTTCATGGGACACCTCAGTTACTATGAAAACTAGAAATGTACATTTCCATATCATAAGACGAATTACCTGCCCATTTAGTTGCATATATTTGAATAGTATTCTTTAACTATAAAAAAAGCTCTAACAGGAACCATGTCGGAAAGTGTCAAGGTTCAAACACATAACAAAACCTACTCCGCATCTATTTACGACGCTTCCCGCCCAGGATATAAGCCGATACCAATATCCCAGCCCCATAAGGCCTTATGGATCCGGAGACCACGATATCCGAAAACATCAACAAGAAAGGCAGACTCCGTATAAAAGCCCGCCTCATCAACCACATAAAAGCTTCTTTTTCAGGCTGTACAGCTTGATATCATTGGGGAAACCATCTATCACACCGCAGACCTCATACCCTTGACGTATGTAAAAGTCCGGAGCCTGGAAGGAATAAGTGCTTGTGTGGGAAAGCAAGCATCCGGCTTGCTTTGCTTTGCTCTCCGCCTGTTCCATCAGTCGATATCCTAGCCCCTGCTTCCTGTATGCTCTGTCCACCCACAGCACATTGATTTCCATACACTTCAGGTACGTTTCGCATACGATCCCGCCAATAACTCTGCCTTCCTCATTGCGTGCAATCAGGTTGATGCTGATGCCTGGTTCTGGCAAAAGCCCCTCTGTGGCCTCCATATTGTATTGCCAAAGGCCATTTCGCAAGGCAGCTTCAGTCGTCTCCCTCTCCGTACAGTTTTCCCCAATGAACACCTGGCACATGATGCCTTCTCCTTGAATCATTATGGCTGCAAACGCTCGACCGCCGCCTTCAGCTGCTCATATAGCTCCTGGGTTTTTTCTGGCGTTTGTGCATTGATAGTATATACCGTATCATCCCTCAAAAAAGAGATAAAGGGCGGCTTGGAGGCATCCACGTAAAGGCGAGCCTTAGTCCCATCCTGGAAAGTAAATTCGCCTTTGTAATGACTGCCCAACCCCATCCCGTTCGTCTTCCGGCCGATAGCAGGCATCTCACTGATTAATTCCAGACCGGATATCTCGTTAAGTGGCACGGTAACACCATAGGAACCTTGTATTTGCATGTTCTCACCCTTCAGCAAATACGCTGTCGGTTTTTGATCATTGGATACCATCCAAAACAAGGCTGCAGCAATGATGACTATCAAAACAACTGCAATCACAAATTGTTTTTTCATTCGCTTTCTCCATCCTTTCGTATCTCTTTATACAGGGAAAACACCTTACCCATTTTATAGCAAAGATGATATTGCGTCAATTATGATGCGTCGCCCAAGAACTAGTATGGAGGTTTAGGGATGAATCCTATCCCCCTTGCAATAAATTACCCATAAGCATATAATTTACAGGAAATGTGGGTGATTGTATGAACCATTCAGTGACGATCCGCCTTGCTACAAGCAAGGACAGCGCCCGTCTGTTGGAAATTTACGGCCCTTTTGTCGAAAACACCGCCGCTTCCTTTGAATACACGGTTCCTAAAGAAGCTGAGTTTGAAATAAGAATCAGCTCCGTTCTGGAAAAGCTGCCATGGCTTGTCTGCGAGTTGGGCGGAAAGGCCGCAGGCTATGCTTACGCCTCCATGCACAAGGCCCGGGCAGCCTATGAGTGGTCGGTGGATACATCCGTTTATGTCGATCCCGCGCAGCATGGAAGGCATATCGGTACCGTATTATATACCGCGCTGTTTGAGCTGCTGAGGATACAAGGATATATCAATGCCTATGCCGGCATTACACAGCCCAACGCAAAAAGCGAGGGGCTGCACGCTTCCTTTGGGTTTGTGCCAATCGGCATCTTTCATCATGTGGGATATAAGTTTGGCGCATGGCATGATGTGAAACGGCTTGAGCTTTTACTTACCGAGCTTCCTGAAAAACCTGAAAAGCCAAAGACGATAAATGAAATAAAGGAGACGGAAGCCTTTTCAAGCATTGTAAAAAGTGCGGCTGCCATGGTCAGGATGGACTATTACAGTACGGTTCGTCGTCAACCAGTCTGATTGATTCATGATCTGTGCAATGGAAAAGAGAGCCGGGCGCCCATGATACATGAGCGTCCGGCTTATGCCGCTTGTACATTACACCATATGCATCCGCTTTAACAACACGGCATATGCGATGAAAAAGAGAGTAAGCAGTATGGTTAGGCAGGCGAATAAATCGCCGGTATTTTCATACAACGTGAGAATTCCCTTAATTGGAACATCGCTGATCATAAGGCGTTCCTCCGTGGCAAAAAAGCTCTGGGTGGCAAGGATATTCCCGTTGAAATCTGCCGCGGTGGATTCCCCGGCAGCGTATTGGCGTACAACGGAAAAGCCGTACTCCATCCCCCGAAGCAAAGCACCTTCCGTATGAAACGGGCTGATTTTTTTGGTATCGTAAGCCGGCACCAGCAAAATGTCCACATCGGAAGCCTGCCGTATAAATGCGGGAAAGTCCATATCAAAACAGATGACAGCCCCAATCTTTCCATAAGGCGTATCCACTTTGGGAATGACACCGTCTGAGTCCGTGGGATACCAGGAATTCGTTTTTTCATACAAGAACAATTGATTCCCATTGGGATCAAACAAAACGGCAAGGTTATCATTTTTGTTCGTATCATAGCGCAGCACAAGCGGAGATGCCATCAAGTAAACTTCGTTTGTTTGAGCAAAGGATTTTGCCGACTGTACAAAATCATCATATTGGTCTTCATAGACGACATAGTTTCCCTCAGACCAGAAGATGATTTTCGCTCCGGCATCGGCAGCCTTTTTGCTCAAGCTGAACAGTTCTTCGTTCATCCCTGCAAGGACGGCTTTGTTCTCCTCCGCACCCTCCCGCGGCGTTCCTGCATCGGTGATTGCCCAAGCATCCGTAGGCATGGCAACTGTAATGGAGCCGATCCGCACCGTTTCACCATCGGGGCGCAAATACGTCTGCTTGACCGATCCGAATCCAAGCAGCCCGATCATCACAAGGCTGTACACCGCTAACAATACATGCACCTTTTTACCCTGGGATGCTTCTCTCAATACCATATTGACAAGGGAAGCCGACCAGGCCACTACAAAGCCAGCAAGCCAGCTTCCCGCCAAAGCGGAACTTTGGGCCAGCAGCAATTGACGGCTTTGGGTATAGGCAACGGAAAACGTCATGCCCACCGGTGAAAAAGACAAAAGAAAGTCCAGGGCTGTATAAACTGCCGGAAAAACAAGTGTCGCAGCAAGAGGCTTCATTCTGGACCAAAGTAACCTATCCAGGTACAATGCCACAAGCAGAGGAATGCTGACCAAAAGTCCAAAGGCAGTCTCCATACCAAGGTCTATATCCCAACCGCCGTGCATGGCTGCGACTTTGGCCAAGACACTCAAGACCGCAACAGGCACAGTAAAGACCCAGCCTTTCAGATTCCGGAAGCTATACAGGAGCAAAAAAGGAATCAACCAAACCACAAAAGGCATGTTCTGTCGCCAGGACATGAATACCAGCAATGCAGATCCGACTATCCCCGCAAGCAGCGGAAGCCATTTTTCACGAACCCGGGGCTGTTGCAACATATGAATATTCCTCCATCCAATCAATAGGATCATGCCGATAGCATGAGTCAATTAAGCATTTTAATCATGCGTTTGAATCTTATCATTAAATCAGCAGAAAGTCAATCACGTGTTTCAATTTTCTATTTTAATCATTTGACATCCATCATGATAAGCGTTACAATGATGCGGACAAACATTGAAGAGGATGGTGGCTTGGACATGCAAATGGACGCTGAGGAACGGATCATCAGCGCCGCGATCATGTGCATAGAACAATATGGGCTGCAAGGAGCAACCATCCGCCGTATTGCGCAGAAAGCCGGGCTGAACAGTGCCGCCATCAATTACTACTTCAGAAGCAAAGACAGGCTTTTGGAAAAGGCTGTTGACGTTTCATTGCAAAATGCCTTTGACTGGAACGATTATCAGGTACCGGAGACAAGCACGGCACAGGAACGGATTGAGATCGTACTGACAAGGCTGATCGAGGGAGCGCATGCATATCCCGGCTTGACACGAGCTCATTTTTTCAGCGCATTTGCGGAAGGCAGATATGATGAGCCTGGCATCAAGCGGCTCAACCTGTTTCTGGAGGAATTGCTGCAAAGAATAAAACCCGTCTGCATAGGTCGGGAGGAGAGCAGCCTGCGCTTGGCACTTATGCAGATCATGTCCGCCGCATTTCTGCTGCCCGCCCTCCTGCCAAAGCTGTTTGATGACTTCAGCCAATGCGATTTGTTTGATCAGGTTTTGCTGCACGACTACATTCATAGGGCTGTGACACGGCTCTTTTAGCAACAACTGCATCAATCATCGCTATGACGCACCAAAATCACAGCGCTTCCTCTTTTATGCCCTGTTTCGACATAGCGGTGTGCCTGTGCCATCTGCTCCATCCAAAAAGTTCTGCCAATCACCGGCTTGATTTTTTCTTCTTCGGCCATTGTTTTTAGTACAATAAGATCTTTTCTTTTTTCCTGTGTTTTTCGAAGACCGGTTGCCGCAAAAACAGCTTTCTGCCTGCCAAAGGCACAAGTCCATGCCGTTTGCATCATCAGCGGAAGGTTGGGAACGGTGGAAAGAAAGATTCCGCCTGGCTTCAATGCCTGTTTGCATTGGGAAAAGGAGCTTTTTCCAACCGTATCGAATATGACATCGTATCTTCCGCAAGCTTTAACAAAATCATCTTTCGTGTAATCAATCACTTTGTCAGCGCCCAGCGCTTTCACCAATTCCATATTGGCAGTGCCGCAGACCCCGGTGACTTCGGCTCCGAAGTATTTCGCCAACTGCACCGCATACACGCCGATCCCTCCCGAAGCGCCATTTATCAGCACCTTGTGCCCTGCCCGAATTTTGCCATGGTCCCTGAGGAATGGCATGGCTGTCAAAACACCTTCGCTGATACCGGCGGCCTCCCCAAAGGTAAGGTTCTCCGGCATGGGAGCGATGGCCGCATCCTCCGGCAAGGTGATATATTCGGCGTTTGTGCCGAACTTCGTCCCCGATGAGCCATATACCCGGTCACCAGTTTTATATTGCCTGACATCCGTTCCAACAGCATCAACGATCCCTGCCAACACATCTCCCGGTATACTTGAGGGTTTTGAAAGACCGGTAAACAATCTCGATACAAAGGGCTCCCCTTTTCTAAACGCACAATCCGGCGCCGCTGCAACGGTGGCTTCTATCCGTATCAGCACTTCATTGTTTTTTGCGATAGGCTTTTCAACCTCTCGAATGGCAATCACGTAAGGACCACCGTACTTGGTTACGATGCATGCTTTCATTTTATTGCTCCTTCTGTAATACAGACAGGACTACCTTCCCTTTTCCATGCCCTTTTAAAAGGTATTGCAGCGCTTCACCTGCCTCGCTTAGCGAGTACCGCCTGTCAATGACCGGCTTAACCCTGCCAGCTTGGACAAGCCCCATGATGAAATGCAAATCCTTTGCGTTTGGTTTTGCTGCGAGGACGCGAAATTTTTTGCCATCCAAAGAAACAATGGCGCTTACAAACATGGCCTTGAAGATTTGGGATAAAGCACCTCCTACCATCACACATATCCCTTCGGGAGCCAGGGCTCGCCTGTAGGCGGAAATCGGTTGTTTTCCATTCACGGCAACAATCAGGTTATATCGATTTCCACTTTTGCGCAAATCCTCTTGTGCATAATCAATCACATGATCCGCACCAAGAGAATATGCAGCCTGTGCATTTTCAGCGCTGCACACAGCGGTTACGTTGGCGCCGTAGTATTTGGCAAGTTGCAGCGCATATGTTCCAACTCCACCGCCTGCACCGTATATCAACACCCTTTGCCCTGATTGGATGCTTCCTTTATCCCGCAGCGCCTGCAAAGCGGTCACAGCCGCCACCGGCAATGCTGCGGCATCCTCAAATGATACACTGGAGGGTTTTTTTGCCAATACGCTTTCGGGAACGGCAACATATTCAGCAAAGCCGCCTAGACCGCAACCGGATATATCCCCATACACATCATCGCCTGGCTTAAGCGTAAGAACTCCACTGCCCACCGCTTCAACCCTTCCCGCAATGTCGGCTCCGAAAATCTTTCCTTTCTTTAAACCTATCCCCATTTGAATCATACGGTAATCCAGCGCATTGATAGATGAGGCATGAACCTTGACCAGCACCTCCCGATTTTTCGGCAAAGGTTTTTTCACATCTTGATATACAAGAGTACTGATGGAACCTCTTTTTTTCATAAACTGCAGCTTTCATTTCGCATCCTCGCTTAGGGCATAATCGAACACTTCATCAATCCTTGCACCAAAGGCGTCGGCAATGCGAAACGCCAATTCCAGCGAGGGAGAATACTTCCCTGCCTCCACGGCGATAATGGTCTGCCGGGAAACCCCGGTTTTCTCTGCCAGTTCCTGCTGTGTCATTTCTCCCGCAAAGAACCGCAGCTTGCGTATTTCATTGGTAATGACTATTTTCTTAGCCATTGCGAACACCTTTCCTGTAGTAGTACAGGCTCATAAAGCCTTCCGCCACAGACCCCAGACTGACGGTGAGAAACAATAGGTTGAGCATAACAGCCGGAGGGTGTCCCAGTGCAAGGGAAGCAAGCCCTGACACAAACCCAACACCAGCTATGACAAAACTGATCCTCAGTGCCTTGAGTTCGATGAGCTTATCCATTTCATCCTCCACCACTGTGGCCTCAATGGTCTTGCTGATCTTTTTATCATCACATTCCCTCTCCTTCACGGCTATCCCAATGGCAAGCAGGATGTGAAATAGTATTTGAATGATCATCACAGCGCCGACACCTATGCCGATAAAGAGCAGCATGGCCCCTGCCCAGAACTTGAGGTCGCTTAAGTCAACCAATCCCTGCTGATATTTCCCAAACGCGTAAAGACAGTATGCCGCCAAGATCAACAAACCCGAAACCATGCTTGTGATCGTTCTTTTCTCCTGATAGGACATTCTTGTCTTCTCCTTTTACCATTTTGTATCGTGTTCCTTACTTATTGTACCTTATGCTTAACATGCTGTCAATATATTTTTACATCCTCTCATATTTTTCCTCTCATTGAAAACACCACCAGCCTTACAGGTTGTAATCATAGTTACCTTTGGATCGGCCGTAAAAATGAAAGCCCTTTGGAACACAATGTGTTCCAAAGGGCTTTCCCGATAGACCATCTGGGATCCGCGGCCAGGTTAACCTGATGTAATCACTATTCCGGTATGATTTCGTACACGCAATGGCTGCCGCCGCGCAGGACAGACTCTATGACCCTGGCCTTTACCGGCTTTTCCAATACCTTGGAGAACATCCGCTCCGCAAAGCCCTCCGAGCAGTTGCACAGGTTGGGCGAGGCTGCCGCTCCCGTCCGAACCAGCGGACAGACACATGCCGACTTGTTCTCATCGGCAAACAGCCGCTTCCCGTCCGGGTCTGCAGTCACAATCCAATTCCATGTATCATGGAGGAAGCGATAAAACGCCTCCGGCCGGCCGACAAACGGCTTGAGCACTTCATCCATGCCAAGCATGTCATAATGGGTCTTGCTGCATTTCTTGATGGCTTTATCCATACTTAGGGATGGGTTCTCCTGGTATATGGCCAGCAATTCGTTTGTCCACGCACAGACAAGGCCTACATCAGCTTTACTGCAGCAATTACCGGTTTCATGGCAATGAACGGAGCAGACCATCGGTACCATCTCCTTGATAACTCATATCACGCATGTCTATTATAAATGCTCTTTTATTTTTGGGCAATCACTTTAAATCCGGCAAGCTGCCAGGCAGTAGTATGCTTTGCGGCAACAAGACTGAATGATAAAAGAATACATCATAGCTTTTACGATCATGCTATCTTTGTCATCAAAGGGGAGATTGAATATATCAAGGAGAAACACTGATGTTTGACCAGGACCTGCTTGACGCAGTAGACAAAATAGCCGAACAATACAGCACCATCCATGATGAAATCGAGCACATATGGGCAGAGCAGATGGTATTCACATGGCATTGGTGGATCGACCTGGGGTTGGCGGTACTGCCATGGATTCTATGGGTCATTGTGAGAGACAAAAAGCAAACCCACCGGCTGCTCTACGCTGGCATGTTTACAGCGTTTATAGCAACCGTATTATGTATGATTGGCGTATCCCAGGCAGGCTGGAACTATAACACTTGGCTGCTCCCATACTTCCAAGAATACCTGCCCTGGGATTGGACGGTCATGCCCGTTACCTCCATGCTGTTTTATCAGTTTCTCCCGAAGATTAATCCCTGGCTAAAGGGCATCGTATTCGGAGGGTTCGCAGCTTATGTGGTTGAGCCTTTGTTTATCTGGCTGGGATTCTACGAGCCCTCCAACTGGGAGCATCACTATTCTTTGCCCATTTATTTCGTGATCTACATGATTGGATACTGGCTGTATACACGCCGGTTTTCTCCGAAAGAATTATTGTCGTGACGGACAGGAGCCGCTTCTATACGTATCACCCGTCACCACTACGCCGGGCATGCTCTCGGCCATAGTGTTGTGAATCATCCTTCCAGCTTTATTGTTACAAAAAACCTTTCGTATAATATAAAGATCAACCACATAAAAACCTAGTGTTTTCATGTGGTTGATCTTGGTACACCATCAGGGACTCGAACCCTGGACACCCTGATTAAGAGTCAGGTGCTCTACCAACTGAGCTAATGGTGCGCATCGCCGGTGCTGGTGTTCTCCGATGCCGACGAAGAATATTATACACGCTTCCCGGCGTATGTCAAGCGAAAAACGCAAATTTTCGCGAAGGTTTTCCATATGTTTTCCCAGCCCGAAACTGCAATATCAATTTACAGGAGGAAGCACGTTTATGTAAGTCGAGTCGAAAATACCAGAATATAAGCATACGCTGGCAGCCGTCCATGCCGGTCAGCACGTATTCGGGGTGAAGGATAAACTGCCGGATATGACGGGGCAACCGAAAAAGCGCCATCAGCCGCCCCTCTTGTCCGGAAGGAGGAACAGATGCTGGCGCTGGTAACCGAGGGAAAAAGCAATCAAGAAATCGCCGCCGAGCTGTATTTGAGCGAGGGTACGGTTCGCAGTACCATTATCTTGATGCCTAATAAACTGAACCTGCGCAGCAGAACGGAGCTGGCGGTTTTCAACGACTAAAGCAAGTGATTACGCCTTTTGACACAGGATGCCGATGACCGGGGATGTTTCTGTCAGCGGATCACCCATGAGGTTCCCCCACACCGCCTTCACCTCAAAGCCGCCTTCCGCCAGATCTTGCCGGATGGTATCCGGGGAGAAGTACGTTTGCCAGATGCGGTAGACGGTGAAAACCTCATCCAGCACCGCATGCAGGTCACATGAAACGGACAGTTCGGGGAAAAAGTATGTTTTCGAAAGCGCAACATAGGGATGAGGCCGCCAGAAGCCAGATGGCGTTGCTTCCCAAGAAGGTGCCGTGTTTTTTTGCTGCTGAGCAAAGTCGTACAGGCTTTGCACATCCAGTGCGAAATACCCACCGGGCATCAGCGCCGCGTGAATATTGCCAAGCAGCCTCCTGCGGAGTTCAGGTTTCAAGACCCCGTAATCCTTGGAAATCATGACAGCCGCGTTGAAACAGCTTTTACCAAAGGGCTCTAAATAGCTGGCGTTTATGAACATGGCTTTCTGGCCTTCGTTCAGTTCCCTGGCATAGCGGATGGAGTTTTCCGACCGGTCGACGCCGGTTACGGAAAAACCTTGCCCGGTAAGTTCCCTCATGTAAAGCCCCGGACCACAGCCCAGGTCCGCGACAGCCGCACCGGGATGAAGCCCCATGACCCGGGGCAGATGCGCGCATATGGCCTTGATGGTATCCGGCTTGTAGCTGGCGGCATCTGTATCCGGTGATAGATGTGCCTTGAGCATTTCACGTGAGATATGGGGATCATTCCAAAGTTCTGCACCCGGAGCAAATGGCGCAGGGCGGTCA
The DNA here is from genome assembly GCA_023415145.1 of Bacillota bacterium. Classification (GTDB taxonomy): domain Bacteria; phylum Bacillota; class Clostridia; order Christensenellales; family Aristaeellaceae; genus JAEWAH01. The sequence continues at coordinate 24,233 of JAEZLW010000017.1, forward strand.
AGTTCATTCATCCAGTTTTTGATGGGAAGCATTTTGATTCCTCCATTTATCTTTTTTTGCTTGACAGCAAACGAAAAAGGGATCCGTACAAAACGGTATCCCTTTGCATGCAAAAGGGACACCGCATCTGAAAGAACGCGCAGGTACAACAAAACAAGCCTTCCGTGACTATGCTTGTGTTGATTGCCTGCGTTTCCTTCTTTTCCAGAAAGCGCAGCGTACTGCCCCTTCCGGACGGTATCCCTCCAATAACGATATTTCGTTTGCTGTCCCGTTTATCATACCAGTTTGCCCAATTTATGTCAATCATAAAATGCAACTCGAAATGCGTTACAGGCTACTTTCACTTACCGCATGACACGTACGGAACAATGCTGCCTCCAAAGGGCATCACAAATACTTCCTTGCCATGCAAATCAAGCTTCTTTTCAAGCATTAAAACATCATCACAAGCTTCCATCGCCATGGGCGCTACAACATCCGGGGCAAGCCTGGTCAGCATCAGTACGCGGGCTTTTGCTATCGCCTCACAAGCGGCGTAGAAAATGTATCCCGATATGGTGAACCCTTCCCGAAGCGCTGCATCCAGCCTGCCTTCCTTCAGCGGCTTGATCCAGTCAAAAAACGCAGGCGTTCCCCCACCCTCCCTGCATTCGGCCAGAAAGACAAGTGTGCCCCCATCCTTCAGCGCCTGTGAGGCATTTAAAAGTGTTTTCACGGCCTGGTACAGATTGATGTCCTTGGGATAACCACCGCAGCTGGCAATCACCACATCCGCTTTTTGACCGATGGGCAGGCCAAAAAGCTCCTGCACCTTGCGGCAGCTCTCCTCCCAGGCATACAGCCAGTGGCCGCAATAAAGCGAGCAAAGCTCCTGGCGGCTGTTTACCACCAAATTGATGGAAAATGCGGGGTTCACAAACTGTGCCGCTTCCACCATGTCCTCATGAACCGGGTTTCCTTCAAGCACACCCATGCCGGTTTTTAAGCTGGATCTGGGCGCATCCGGGTCCAGAGCGTGAAGATGGTTTTGAAAAATCGTGTCCTCACCGCTGATGCCTGGGAGAATGCTTTTACGCCCCCCGCCAAACCCTGACATCAAATGATGAACGGTACCGCCAAGCAGGATGACCTTGCGATGAACCGCCAGGGGATTCACGCGGACGATGGTCCCCCGGGTGGTTTTCCCTACCGTGACCAGGCCGCCTTCGCAATCGTGATTAACAACCTGAAAATGCCTGTACACCTGTGCCGAAACCAGCGTTTCCAGTTCCTTTACCGTTTGCGGCCTATGCGTTCCAAGGGCTACCAGAAAAACAATGTCCTCTTCCCGAACGCCGACTTCCCTGCAAAGATAGTCAGCCAGCAGCGGGCATATCTTGTCCTGACGCATCCAGTGCCTGGTGATATCGCTGATAACGACCGTTACCTTGTCAGAAGGCTGTATGATCTCTTTGAGCGGAAGCGATCCGATACAGTCCTTGGTCACCGCCCGGAAAAAAGCGACTTTCAGGTCGGTGACAACGGGAGTGGGTCTTTCCTGCAGATATGTTACCGAAGCCGCACCGCCAAGAGACAAATGAACCGTTCCTTCACCGTACTTTAAATCAGCATGCATGAAGCCATCCCCTTTCGTGCTGTGGCGGGTTCA
>JAEZLW010000074.1 GCA_023415145.1 Bacillota bacterium
GGCGAATATTATTGCCCGTATATCGCGCAGCTTGTTCTTTCCACCGCCGAAAACTGCGCTCTGGACCTGCCCCTGCTTTTTGACAGGGAAGAGCCAGTGCTCCATAGAATGATGGAATCCCTGGTCATGGCGGGCCTCGCCATTTGTATGTACGGAACCTCCCGGCCCGCCGCAGGGCTTGAACATCAGATTGCGCATTACTTTGAGGTGGCAGCCATCAAAGCCGGGACAAACATATGCCTGCACGGAAATTATGTCGGTTTTGGCACGCTCATGGCATGCCGGCTGTATGAGATGGCCGTACAGGAGCTTGACCTGCCATCAGGTGAATCATTCCCCTCCTCTAGCCAAATGGCAGGCTATTTGGAGCAATTGAAAGGCTGCAGCAGCCTTCATCACTTGGGCATCACGCGGGAATTGTTCCGGGAAGGAATCCTTCACGCCGCACACCCGGAAATACGCTACACACTAGCCAGCTATCTTGGGCGGCTTGGAAGGATCGACGATTATGCAGACCGCCTGACAGCCGAATTCTTTTAGGGTCAAGCAAACATGAGGTGTCTTATTGATAAATATCGCTATTGTGAAAAATCTAGTCCTATGCTAAAATAAAGTAAACAGTGACTGAATTGTTTATTTCCGATATTAGGCAAACGGCATGCTGCATGATACACGCGTGCAGTTTTGCAAAAGAGGTCTTAGGAATGTTGAAAGTCAAGGTATGGGACATATTTGAACTGCCCTTATCGGCGGACATCGGCGGAATCACAAATCCATTTACCCAGATAAGCCTCAAGGCCATCGTCACAGGTCCAAATGGGGAGCAAACCATCGAGGGATTTTATGATGGCGGCAGTCTTTTTCTGCTTCGCTACATGCCTTCTGCCCAGGGCAAGTACCATCTGATAACACGTTCCAACATAGCGGCCCTCAATCAGATTGAAACTGATTTTGAGGCAACTGCCCACGATCAGGCTCATCATGGCCCGGTCATCGCAGACGGCATGCACTTTCGTCACGCCGATGGCGCCCGTTTTTTTGTCATGGGTACCACCGCCTATGTATGGCACCACCGTCCCAATGAAGTACGTCAAAAGACGCTGAACTCCTTCAGCCAATACGGTTTCAACAAAATCCGCATGCTCTTTTTTCCCAAGCACTACACAGGCAGTTTTGGCAGAATTGATGTCAGCTACGAGCCCCCCTGCTATCCGTTCGAGGGAGAACCCAGGAGCTTCGACTTCAGCCGGCCCAATCCCGCATACTTCAGGGAGTTTGAGTTCAGGCTGCGGGAACTTGGGCAAAGGGGCATCATCGCTGATGTGATCCTCTTTCATCCTTATGACTTTGGCCATTGGGACCTGGACGCGGGAATGGACGAAGATGATGCGCTGTTTTACCTGAAATACCTCATTGCCCGCATTTCCTGCTTCCACAATGTCTGGTGGAGCCTGGCCAACGAGTATGACATCAAAATGCTTCCGGACAAGCAGAGCATGATAGTAGATTTTGACCGCCGGGACTGGGATGTAATCGGAGAATTTGTCAAAGCCCGGGACATATACCATCACCCAATCTCCTGCCACAACATCGCCTTCGGACGGATCTATCCCGACCGGCCCTGGCTGTCCCATGTCAGCTACCAGCACCCGGATACCTATACCCTGATGTTGGAATTGCAAAAGGCTTATCATAAGCCCGTCATCAACGACGAATACCAGTATGAGGGCAACCTGCCGGACGAATGGGGCAACAGCACAGGGCAGGTGGAGCTGGAGCGCCACTGGCGCAGCGCCATGGCCGGTGGATACGCCACACACGGGGAAGCCTTCATACGGGACAACAATCGGGATATCTTCTGGGCCTACGGCGGGGATATGATTGGCGAAAGCCCAAAAAGGCTGAAATTCATGAAAGAGATCCTCTCAAAATGCCCGTTCGAGCAAATGGAGCGTGACCTTGTCAACAGCGATTCCCAGCATTACTACACACTGAAAAAAGGCACGGATTTTTATCTGGTTTTTATGCGGGATGATCTGCCGGGCAAATCCCTTTGGCTGGGAGATTGGAGATCAAAAGAAAGAAAAAACGTCCGATACAAGGCCACTGTATATGATGTATGGAATTGCTCAATGGTCAAAGAAGAGATCCTCTCCCCCTCCTGCAGCCAGCCCATTACGGCCTGGACAGCCGTGATCCTGGAAAAGGTGATTGTATAAATACCAGCTAAACATATGTAGCAAAGAAATGAGAAGCAGCATGAAGATACGTGTCAGAGACATTGCCATAAAAGCAGGCGTATCCCCCGCCACCGTCAGTAACGCCCTCACCGGAAAACGCGGCGTTGGCGAGGAAACCGTCCAGCGAATCATGGCTATCGCCAAGGAGATGGGCTACACCGCCGGAAAACCAAAGGAACATACAAAAAGCCATATTCGCCTGGTCATTTTCAAGCGCCATGGCCTGGTGGTGATGGACACACAGTTCTTTATGGAATTGATCGAAGCCATAGACCGGGAATGCCATATGAACGGCCTTGAGCTGATGATCACCCACATCCACATGACCAAGGATGCGGATTATCTGGATCGGATACGGGATATCTGCAAGGAGGATTGCGCCGGCATCCTGCTTCTGGGAACGGAAATGTACAGCGAGGACCTGACGCCCTTTTTTCAGTGCCTTTCTCCTCTCATTGTGCTGGATAATCTTTTCCGTCACGAGAAGGTAAGCTCAGTGGTTATGAATAACTACAACGCGGGCTATATTGCCGCCAATGCATTATACGCAGCAGGGCACCGAAACATCGGCCATATCACCAGTGATGTGGAATTCAACAACATGCGCTACCGCCGCAAGGGCTTTGAAGCCGCACTTGAGGAAAAAGGACTGTCAGTAGATAAATCCAATGTATGGCGGGTAACGCCCACCATTGAAGGCGCTTATAAGGATATGCAAGCCTACTTAAGCCAAAACCGTACGCTGCCAACCGCCTTTTTCGCAGGCAACGATATCATGGCCGTTGGATGCATGCGCGCCCTTATCGAAAAGGGTTTGCGCATCCCACAGGATGTTTCGCTGATCGGCATGGACGATATGAGCCTTTGCCAGATCAGCAATCCGCCCCTGACAACAGTAAGGGTTTTTCGGGAAGAAATGGGCAAACAAGCTGTACGGATGCTCCTGGTGCTGGGCCGCTATAAATCCCCGTGTGAAACTAAAATGGAAATCGGCGTGGAACTGGTGGAAAGGGCAAGCGTGCTGGTACTATAAGCAAATATCCCGACGGCTTACGGAGCCGTTGATCCATAGTTATATAACAAACCAGCTACAGAACGTTGGGGTATTGACCGTTGCGCTTGGCATGTAAGCCTGTGTACGGCACGATGGTATCATTATTTCAGGTCCTTCTTCTAAAATAAGTTGCCCCAAGCCGGAAATCTTACGTATGATGGTGTATATTTCGTTAACCAGATGAGAGACAATGTATCTACTACCGTCAACCGTATAGCAATCTTTCGAGAATACATATCAGAATATCAACTCAACTCATTATCATCAGTTAACAGGCATGAAAAATTTTTTCCGCACTGGCGCAATACATATAAATGGAACAATTCTCAAAACGAATCGATATATCATGCATATTGCTTCTTTGATGTAACCATTGCTATACACATTTCATAAGTTCAATTTTGATTCAAACAGACTTTCCGTTATTTCGATGCAGCGTTCATCCCTGGATCATGGGTCCAGTCCAAATAGTTGGAATTGAATTACTAAAACATTTTAGCTTTACAAAACATAATTTTTTAGTATAATTTATATGAACAAGAGCGAGAACATCAGAAAAGAGTGAAAGGCATGGCAAACATTTTGACCTCCTATAGCAGAGCCATTTATGATATTTTTACGCATGATGATATTACGGAACAAGGTTTTGCAGAAGCTGCCATGACCATGTTGGTGAGGTGAGAATATGGCATATATTATATCCGTAGATCAAAGCACATCTTCAAGCAAGGCATTTTTGCTCAATGAGAAGGGTATTCCACTTCGAAACGTTTCTGCTGCCCATAGACAATCCTTTCCCAAGCCAGGCTATGCGGAGCATGATGCGGGGGAGATTTTTGCCAATGTGTTGAAGGCAATCGCACAAGTAACCGACGGCATCCCCAAACGGGAAATCATCGCTCTTTCCATCGCAAACCAGCGGGAGACCACCGTTTTGTGGGATAGAAAAACCGGCGAACCTTTATGCCCGGCCATTGTGTGGCAGGATGTACGGGGTTCCGGCTGGTGTAAAAGGCGGTCAAGCGAAAGTGATGCTGTAAGAAAAAAAACAGGCCTTGCTCTGTCTCCTTACTATAGCGCGGCCAAGGCAGCCAGCGTGCTTGCGGAAAACCCGGCGTTTCTAAACAAGGAGCTCTGCATCGGCACGATAGACAGCTACCTGATCTTCCGGCTGACAGGCGGCAAGAGCTTTTATACCGATACCTCCAACGCCAGCCGTACTCAGCTTATGAACCTGAAATCCCTTCAATGGGATCATGAGCTATGCAGCTTCTTTGGTATTGCACAGAACCTTCTTCCAAGCATCCTGCCATCGGATGCGGTCTTTGGTCATACGGCGGATGGCATCCCCATCACCGGCGTCATGGGTGACAGCCATGCCGCACTGTTCGGACACGGCTGCCATGAAAAAGGTACAGCAAAAGCCACCTATGGCACCGGTTCTTCCGTGATGCTCAACGTTGGACCTGAACCCGTATTTTCCAGCCATGGCCTGTCCTCATCAGTGGGGTTTACCTTTGGTGGTCAGACCCGGTATGTGTTGGAAGGCAATGTCACCTCCTCCGGGGATACACTGTGCTGGCTGCGGGATCAACTGGGGCTGATTCAAGACCTTGAAATGCTGGAACGGTTGGCAGCATCCGTGCCCGATACCCAGGGTGTTTTTTTGGTGCCGGCCTTCTCCGGCCTGGGTGCTCCTTACTTTGCGGAAAACGCCAGAGCCATTTTATGCGGCATGAACAGGAACACCACCAAAGCCCATATTCTGCGTGCAGCGCTGGAATCCATTGCCCATCAGGATGCCGACATACTTGATATGATGGCAATGGATACAGGCGCGCCCATCCATTGCCTTCACGCCGACGGCGGCGCAAGCTCCAACAAGCTGCTGATGCAGCTGCAGGCTGACCTGGTACCCGTCACGGTTCAATGCGCTGCCTCACCCGACCTGTCCGCTCTGGGGGCAGGGTACATGGCAGGTCTTGCTGCAGGCGTCTATCCAAACTTTGATACACTTGAGCATGCAGTAAGTCCAGGCGCCATGTATAACCCCTCCATGCCCGAGGACAAACGCGTAGCTCAGCGCCTTGGGTGGAAACAGGCTGTTGAAAAATCCATATAAGGCAAGGAGTCGATATTTGGGGCAACCGTAGACAAAGTGCTGTCTGACATGTGATAAAGCGGCTGAGAACGCAGATTCTCAGCCGCCTTTTCTTGAGTGTTTGTTAACAATCCGTGTACAATTTACTTTGCAGCAAGGAAAGCCTGCAATTGGGCATTGGCTTCATCAACAACCTTCTGCATGCCGGCTTCGTCCAGCATCTTGAGGAACTCAGGAAGCTTCTCGGCAGGATCAATGGATCCGGCCATCAGCGAGAACCCGTACTCGGCGGCCACGTTGGCGATGGCAGCCAATTCGGTGGACACGGGCTCCTGGTTGAAGATGAAGCCCAGGATCGGAGTGCTCTCAGCGCTGCCATAGTAGGCCTTGAAGGTATCCCAGAAGCCTACGCCTTCGCCTTCCTGGGCGGGCAAGAGCGTGATGTTGCCCATACCGTTGCGCCAGGGCCTGTAGTCGTCACGCTTTTCAAGGAACCTGACCAGCCCTTCGGCCGTCTTCTCATAGTGCAGGCCCTCGACGCCATAGTTGAGCAGGGTCATCAGGGTCGGGTCGGTATTGAGCAGGTTCAGGAACATCATGGCGCGCTCGGGGTTCTTGGAAGCGGTGGAGATGGCGACCATCGCGCCTTGGGAAGCAGTGGTGTCCACAAACGCGGGTGTGGTGGGCACGAACTCCACATGGATGTTGCGATCAGAGGATGCCTGCACTTCGTAACCCAAAGCGTAGGACTGGGTGCCGATCAGGTAACGACCTGCCAGTTGCGTCGCGGTGCGGGCGTCATTGGCGGTGCCGGTGCTGGTCATGGCGGGATCGATGTAGCCAGCCAGGTAGTATTCGCGGGTCTTTTCGGCAAACTTCTTGAATTCGGGGGTGGCAAACTTGTTGAAGATCACGTTGCCGTTGGGGCTGTCATTGCTGGGCTTTTCAGGATCCAGGTAGAAGGACAAAACGTTCAGGGAAGCGCTGTCGCCGGTCACGACGACGGTGTTGGTCACCATGCGCTCCAGCACGGCAGGCTCAATGCACAGCGGGTAGAAATCAGCGCCTTCGCCTTCCTTGACCTTCTTGAGGATGTCGCCAAAGCCATAGTAATCGGTATTGCGGATGTCATCCAGCGTGTAACCATACTTTTCAAGCAGGTCCACGTTGATGTCCCAGGTATTCTGGGTGGCAAAATCCTTGTAGCCGGGCACGGCGTACACGCCGATGCCGGAAGCGCCATTGATGGTGGCACCCTGCTTCAGAACTTCGGGCAGGGTCTTGAACAGATCAGGAGCGAACTTCTCGATCAGGTTGTTGTCCGGATCGTCCAGCCGCACATAGTTGCCCTTCTGGGCATAGGTGGCGTAATCGTTCAACGACCAGGAGCAGGTGAAGTACATGTCTACATCGTCACCTGCGTTCAGGGACATGACCACATTGTTGTCAAAATCACCCCAGGTGCCCCAGATGGGCTGCAGGGTGGCGTTGATCTTTTCAGTCAAGTACTCGTTGACCTTTTCCATAACAGCCGCGTCATCCGCTACGCTGCTGCCGTGGAACCAGATCTTCAGCTTTACGGGTTCGAGGGTCTCGGCCCCAGCCAGGGACACAAGGCCCATGACCAACACCAGGATCAGGAAAAGAGACACTAGTTTCTTCATGCTTGCTACCTCCTTCAAATATCGTAAGCGGCAATACCTGCCGTTCTTACCGTTTCCGCACCGTGCCGCGCTTCGCTTGCCCGGTGTTCCGCCGCTTCAGGCTACGCCTTCATCGGCTCCAAGCTCCCTGCGTTCACCCTACAACGGCTCTTTTCGAGAAAGTGGCTATGCCGCATTCTCGAGTTTTACCCTCGCTTCACTGCAAAAAGGCCAAACCTTTTTGCGGCCGTTTGCTCGGGCAAGGAAGAAATTTCTTCGAAATTCCTTCGCAAACCTCCGCAACCTCAATCGGCGCGGCTTACAGCCGCTTGTTTCGGTTGATTCGTTCGGTTCGCTATTTGCTGCCACTGGCAGCGCTCACCTCACTCACCGCACATATCGCTGGTTTGCGATTTGCAATTGAAGGACTTCGGTCCTCCAATACCTCCTGGGGTCTGCCTAAACCATCAGCGAGCACAATTTTCAAATCAGGTTATTCCCGTTGCTTATCCCTTGACCGACCCTATCGTCAGCCCGGCCACCACGTATCGCTGGAAGAAGGGGTAAGCGCACGCGATGGGCACCACGATCAGAACCACCAGTGCCATGCGGAGGGATTGCGATGGCAGCTGGGCAATGGCCCTGGAGGCCTCGGTGCCCATCATGTGGCTGTTGGCGGCCAGAAATTCCGCGCTGCGCTGAATCTGCATCAGCAGGTATTGAAGCGGTATCAACTGGGTTTCGGTACGAATGTACAACAGCGCCAGAAACCAGTCGTTCCAGTAAGCCAGGGCATTCAGCAATGCGACGGTGGCAATGCCGGGCTTGACGATGGGGATAACAATTTGTAGCAGCGTGCGGTATTCGCCGCTGCCGTCAATGGTGGCAGCCTCGATGAGTTCCATCGGTACGGACGTCTGGAAGAACGTGCGCATGATGATGACATTGAACGGACTGAACAGCAATGGCACAATCAGCGCTGCATAATTCTCGCTGAGCCCAAGCAGGTTTTTGCTGATAAAGTAGGTGGGGATCAAGCCCCCGCCAAAAATCATGGTGAAGAAACTGATGAAGTTGAAAAACTTGCGCAGCTTAAAGTCCCTGCGAAACAGCGGATAAGCGTACAGGATGCAGATCGCAACGCTGAAAAACGTACCGACCGTGGTCACCAGGAAACTGTTGAAATAAGACCGCCATACCATATCACCCAGCCTTAACACATAATTGTATGCCTGGGTGGAATAGGACAGTGGCGTAAAGGAATACCCGATTAGACGGATGCTCTCCTCCGAGGTGAGAGAAATGATGATGACAAATAGAAAGGGGATAATGCAGGCTAGTGAGAAAACGCCCAGAATCACATGGAAAGCAATTTCTGCCGGAAGTCTGATGGAATTCAAGCGTGAGTTTCGTTTTCTTGCCGCATGAACCACAATGCTTATCCTCCCTTCTCAGAACAGGCTGCTGTCTGCATCCAGCTTGCGTACGATTGCGTTGGCACCAATGATGCAGATAAAGCCCACCACGTTTTGGAGTAAGCCTGCCGCCGCACTCATGCCTACATTGTTGATCCCTGCACCCATATAGGCACGGTATACATAGGTGTCAATAACCTGTGTCACCGGGAACAACGGCCCGGAGTTCATGGGCACCTGATAGAACAAACCAAAGTCCGCGTTGAAAATGCGGCCTACATTCATAATGAAAAGCACAATGATCATGTTGCGTATGTTTGGCAGTGTAACGTGAATCACCTGCTGCCATTTGGTAGCGCCGTCTACCGCCGCGGCTTCATACTGCGTAGCGTCGATGCCCGTGATGGCCGCCAGGTACAACACCGCTGCGTAACCCGTATTCTTCCACACGTTTGCAAGCGTCAATATAAACGGCCAGTAAGCGGGGGTGTTGTACCAATCCACCACCTCAACCCCCATTGCTTTTTGCATTCGGGGGATCATGCCGTTGGTGGCATCCAGAAACGACAGAACGAAGTAGCTTGCCACAACCCAGCTTAAAAAGTACGGGAAGAACATCAGCGTCTGGTATGTTTTTGCCATAAAGCGTTTGGTAAGCTGACTTAGCATGATGGCGAACGCGACAGATATTACCATGCCCAGCACGATCCAAAACGCATTGTAGGCAAGCGTATTACGAATCATGGTCCAAGTTCCGCTGGTTTTGAAAAGGAACTCGAAGTTTTTTAAATTCACCCACTTGCTGTGGATCAGATTGTTGATAAATGTATTGGCTTTGGGATAGATCCTGTAATCTACAAACGCCAGCACAACACCGAACATGGGCAGATACCGAAGCAGCAAGAGCCATACCGCACCCGGTGCGACCATGGTGGAAAGAAGCAGTGTTTTCTTCCAGTTGGAGTTTTTTACGCGTATAGCCCTTGGAAGAGGTTGCACCATGCCCGCTCTTACGCTTTTTGAACTCAGCATTCACCATCACCTCTTTCAAGCGCGTTCCATCATGTATCAATTCTAAAATTCCTATGTTGTATTATGATTGAAAAAGTGCGCTATAGCGATGTTTGCACTTGCTCTTTGTTGTATGTGATTGGCAATTGAACAGCAAAATTTCGTTTGATCTTCGTTTCATTTTATGCATAACGAGACACAGCAAAATCTACAGTGCTGCGTGAACCTGTATGGATTTTCACGATCAGAGCGCACATATGGGCATCATTCATCAAAAAATGAAAAATGGTATGAAAAATGAGAATGCAAATTTGGTTCTAGAATCAAAAAATGATTATACTGCTATGGAATGATCATTGATATATCGCGCTTTATTCAGTATGCTATACGTGGAATCTTGTGTCCGTACATCAAATGTCTGGAGGAATTCTATGCGATATTTTGAACAGAAGAATCACAGCTTGATCTGGCGAAATGATGGAGAAACATTGATGATTACCCCATGGGGGAGAAACAGTTTCCGTGTCCGGTCAGCGATGATGCACGAGCCGGAGGATACTGATTTTGCGCTTCTACCCCCACAGGAAGAATCGGTTTCAGAAATATCGATAGACGATTCCTGTGCCTCCATCCAAAACGGATATATCAAAGCGATGGTTACGCTGGATAGCTGGCGCGGTTATGCGCAGATCACGTTTCTAAAAAGCCGGGGCCAAGTGCTTCTTCGGGAAACTTCCTGCGGCGGTGCGCTGGCGTTGAAAGCCAGGCATTTCAAGCCCCTCTTGGGTGGGGATCATGCGCTCACCGTCACTTTTGAATCCAATGAAAACGAGCATCTTTACGGCATGGGCCAGTATCAGCAGGAGATTCTGGATTTGAAACATTGCTCGCTGGAACTGGCCCACCGAAACTCCCAGGCCAGTGTACCATTTGTATTGTCCAGCCTTGGATATGGTTTTCTCTGGCACAACCCTGCCATTGGCGAGGTGCATTTCGGCAAGAACCGCACCACCTGGCGGGCCCAGTCCACAAAGCAAATGGATTACTATATCACCGTGGGCGATACGCCGGCAGAAATCAGCCTGAATTATGCCAAGGCTACCGGTTTTGCGCCCATGATGCCCGAATACGGTCTGGGATTCTGGCAATGCAAGCTTCGCTACTGGAACCAGGATCAGTTATTGGCCGTTGCCAGGGAACATGTGAGGCGTGGCCTGCCCATCGATGTCATCGTCTGTGACTTCTTCCACTGGCCCAAAATGGGCGATTTTCGCTTTGATCCGGAATTTTTCCCTGATCCTAAAGCCATGGTGGACGAACTACGCGAATTGGGCATTGAGCTGATGGTGTCCGTATGGCCGCAAATTGCGCTGGACAGCGAAAACTATCAGGAAATGCGCCAGATGGGGCTGCTTGTGAAAAGCGAGCTGGGCGAGCAGATCGGCATGCGGTTTGGCGGCGACAGTATGTTCTATGATGTCACAAACCCAAGAGCCAGAGATTATGTATGGGCGAAATGCAGGCAGAATTATTATGACAAGGGCGTCCGCATCTTCTGGCTGGATGAGGCTGAGCCTGAATACGGCTCTTATGACTTTGAAAACTACCGCTATCATATGGGCAGCAATCTTGCGATCGGCAATGTATACCCTCAGTTGTTTTCACGCAACTTTTACGATGGCATGATCGGTTGCGGTCAGGAGAATCCTGTAAATCTGGTACGCTGTGCATGGGCGGGCAGCCAGCGCTTTGGCGCGCTGGTCTGGTCCGGTGATGTCCACTGCGACTTTTCGACCTTCCGTGCTCAAGTATGCGCAGGCCTCAGTATGGGCATTGCAGGCATCCCCTGGTGGACGACGGACATAGGCGGCTTCCATGGCGGCCATCCGGATGATGAGGGATTCAGAGAACTGCTCATCCGCTGGTTCCAGTGGGGCGCATACTGCCCCGTTATGCGCCTGCACGGTGACCGGCAGCCCGGCGGAAAAGTGTACCGAAAAGATGGGTCGCAGGCTCTGTTTACAGGCTGTGACAATGAAGTCTGGAGCTATGGAGAAACCGCTTATCCCATTCTGGTCAAATATCTCAATATCCGGGAAAGCTTGCGGGAGTATACGCGGCATCTCATGCGGGAGGCCCATGAGGAGGGCAAGCCCATAATGCGGGCCATGTTCTATGAATTTCCACAGGACAAAACCTGCTATTTGTTGAAGGATCAATACATGTACGGCGGGAAATACCTGGTGGCCCCGGTGATGTATGCGGGTATGCGTGAGCGCAGCGTATATTTGCCCAGTGGGACTTGCTGGAAAAACATTGAAACAGGTGAAGTCTTGGAGGGGGCACAGACCATTATGGTACAGGCGCCCCTTGACGTGATTCCCGTTTTTGAAAAGGTCTAAAACGCTTTGCATCATGAAGGGGGTGGTAGGGCATGCATAGCCGGCTCGGGATACACAAAAACCGTACGGCAATCTTGTTTGTAATTTCCTACCTGGCGGTCATGATAGTTCCGTTATCGGTCAGCATGGGCTTTTATTACCCCCGTATGCGCACCATGCTGATCGATAAGGCCACAGAGCAGGCATTGAGCAGCGTGGCTCAAGTCAAAAATGACATGGATACGCAGCTGTTCAGTGTTCTTTCCATGCCTGCCTACATTTTTGAAAACAAGCGCATCATCCTCCGAAATCTCATGAACAATCCCCTTGCCCGTCTGCAGGCCAAGGAAGATATGGAGCAAATGATCATAGCGAATACTTTCATATCCCATCTATTCCTGTATCTTCGGGACATTGATTACTTCATCGTTCCACGGGCCGGTACGTTCTACTTCAATGATTTGCAGCTATACCCCGGCCCATACCAAAACGCCTTCGGCGATTGGTCCATCGATGAACTCTATAATATTTTGGAAAACACGAACAGCCTTTTGATCCAGCCGGTAAGCTCCATGATGATCGCGGGAGCGAAGTATGACAAAATGCTTTTGTTTGTCATGCCTTTCCCCTCCGGCAGTCATGCAAGCGCTTCCCTAATGATTGCGGTTCCAGCAAGCCGGCTGAATACCATGGTCAATACGGCTGCACGGGAAGAAGGAAATTTTCTATTTTTCGGTAAAGACAACTCTCTTTTGCATTCCACCTCCCCTCTTTCAAAGGAAGATCAAAAGGCACTTCAACAGATGCTTGCAGTACGCACGGAAACAACCGGAACACATCAAGCCACCTTGTCCGGCGGTGAGAGTATTTTTGCCTGGGCATTTTCCCAGCGGTACGGCTGGCGCTATGTGCAGAGCATACCCATGAAAGTTATCATAGGAGAAGCGCTTGCTCTCCAACGAAATACCATGTTGGTGATGTCAGCAGTAATTGCATTCTGTTTTTTGCTGATTCTACTCGCCATGCGTTTAAACTATATTCCCATCAAACGGCTGGCCAGCCTTGCTGCCAAGGCGTTACCCCAGGCGGGTACCGGGAAAAACGACTTTGATTCCATCAGGCAGAGTATAACGGCATTGCGGAACGAAAATGACCGGCTGGGAAAACAGTTGGATATGGCCGAACCGCAAATGAAGGAATACCTGATCACCAAGATTCTAAGCGGGAATGCCCGAGAAGCCAGACAAGCGCTGAACCAGGCGGAAAGCATGAACTTGGGGTTGAATGGCAGCCTTTTTTGCGTTGCCATCGCTGTCTATGAAAACGCTGCTTTAGCAGGTGAGGCATGCCAGAAGCTTCGGGCTGCTTCTCAAACCAAAGAAGGCGGATTGGTTGTGGTACAGCTTGATACGCCGGAACAACTGGTATGTATCCTTTCAGATTTGACGGACAGCGTTCCCAAAGAAGGTGTTCTGTCCCGTATAATGGGATATTCATATCTTGTTACAGGGCAAAGGGTATCGTCTCCCACAGAGATCAGCTTGTCCTACAATACAGCCTATGCGGCGCTGGACTATGTGCGTCTGAAGGGCATAAAAGGGCAGTTCATGCAATATGAGGATTTGCCCGAACGGGTATTCAACCCCAGAAGCTATCCGCTGGAAGTTATGCAAGCGCTTGAGACGGCTATTGCTCATGCCAACTGCGAAAAAGTTCAGGAGTTCATAGCGCAGATAGAGGCCATGCTTACCGTGGATGGTGCGCCGCCCTACTATACCAGAAGCGTATACTTTAACGCTATCAATTTACTCATCAGCGGATTGATGAGATACCTGGGTGAAAACAATGAAACAGTGCTTGAAATCGGCATGCGTTCCATGCGGAGCCATTACACCATTTCAGAAATGGCAAATATACTTGATGCCACCTCCGTTCAGCTAACAAAAATCATGAAGGAGAACGTACAGAAGTATTCGCCCATGACAGAGGTGCTTTCTTATATCGATGCAAGCATCTCCTCTCCGGCATTGAGCCTTCAGATGGTGGCAGATCATATCGGCATGTCTGTTTCGGCGTTCAGCCGCTCCTTCAAGGAAAAGGTGGGCAAAAACTTCAAGGAGTATGTGGACGCTGTGCGCATCTTACAGGCAAAAAAGCTGCTGGCGGAAACGGATCTGCCCATAGAACAAATCGCCACCTCAGTAGGATATGACACCATCACAAGCTTTTACAGGATGTTCAAGAAGTGTACCGGCGCTGCACCCGGAGAATACAGGCAAGCAAATCAGAGGCACGATGCTGCAAGCGGAAAATGAGATAGCCGAAAAAAATGAGAACCGGGAAATAACATAAAATGAAAAGGATATCAGCAAGCGAGAATTGTTTCTTCCCTCGCTTGCTGATATTTTTATCATACACAGAGAGGAGCGGACAACATGATCTGGCAAACGAAACCCGCGTCTGCCCGTGCATCTCTTAAACACAGAAACGCATGGCGCAAGGAACTGAAATACAATTACGACCTGTACCTGTTTGTTCTGCCCGCAGTTATATCAATTGTTTTGTTCAATTACCTCCCCATGTACGGCATACAGATCGCGTTTAAAAATTTCAGGCCAGTGGCAGGCATTTGGGGAAGCGAATGGGTAGGCTTCAAATGGTTTGTCCGCTTTTCCAACAGCGCACAGTTCGGCTCCCTCATCGTAAATACGTTGGTGTTGAACTTTTATCTGCTTGCCTGCACATTTCCCTTGCCCATTCTGCTGGCACTGCTCTTCAACCAATATCGCAGCCAACGCATTCGCAAAACCTTGCAGACAGTTTCGTATGCACCTCACTTCATTTCGACTGTAGTCATGGTGGGAATGCTCACATTGTTTTTATCACCTACCAGTGGATTGTACGGAAACATTGCCAGAGCCTTGGGTTTCATCCCCGGCAACCCCTTGGGGGAAGCAGGCCTGTTCAAGAGCATCTACGTTTGGTCGGATGTATGGCAGCATACGGGCTGGGATTCTATCATCTATATTGCCGCCTTGTCATCTATCGATCCACAACTGTACGATGCGGCTACGGTAGATGGTGCCAACCGATTTAAAAAGATACGCCATGTGGAGATACCGGCACTCCTGGCTACAGCCTCTATCCTCTTGATTATGCGGGTGGGCAATTTGATGAGTGTGGGCTTTGAAAAGGTGTACCTGATGCAGAATAATCTGAACCTTTCAAGCTCTGAGGTGATATCCACCTACGTCTACAAAATGGGCCTGAGAGGTACCGCCCAATACAGCTACTCCGCAGCCGTAGGCCTGTTTAACACCATTGTAAACCTGGTTCTGCTTACCGTTTGCAACGGCGTAACCAAAAAGTTAAGCGGCAATAGTCTGTGGTAGGAGGTGAAAATATGGTACATGGGAGCATACGGGCCATGCATGGCCGTGAAAAATGGTTTGAGATGTTTGTTTGGCTGATGGGCCTGGCTGTTTTTATCGTCACGCTATACCCCCTTTGGTTTGTCTTGATCGCCTCCATCTCAGAGCCAGGCCTTGTCAGCAACGGCAAAGTATGGTTGCTACCCAAAGGTCTGAATATTGATGGGTTTATCAAAGTGTTTGAGGATTCCCGCATCTGGACTGGCTACCGCACCACTTTGTTTGTTACCCTTGTGGGCACAGCCCTGAGCATGGTTGTCACCATTCCCTGCGCGTATTCCTTATCACGCAAGGATTTTATCATCCGAAAACCTCTCATGCTGTTTTTCATCTTCACCATGTATTTTAGCGGCGGCCTGATCCCCACCTACATCATTGTCAGCCAGAAGCTGGGGTTTGACAACAGCATCTGGGTCATGATCGTGCCCTTCTGCATCAACGTCTACAACTTGATTGTCTGCAGGTCGTTCTTTGAAAACACGCTTCCCCAGGAGTTATTGGAGTCTGCGCGCCTGGATGGCTGCAGTAACACACGCTTCTTTTTTTCCATCGCACTGCCGCTATCCAAGGCAATTCTCTCTGTGATCATGCTCTACTATGTCGTATTGCGCTGGAATGATTATTTTACGGCCCTCATCTATGTCCGTGATGAGCGCATCAAGCCGCTTCAAATTATTTTGCGGGATATTCTGCTCATGAACCAGGCCATGCAGGGTGCCAACAGCTACGCCTCCAGTGAGTCACTGAGGTTGACAGACCTGATAAAGTATTCCAGCATCATTGTATCCACATTGCCGGTGCTCATTCTATACCCCTTTATCCAGAAGTATTTCGAAAAAGGGGTCATGATCGGTGCTCTGAAAGGTTGAATGGTGTACCCTGTCACAAATTGTCAACAAAAAGTACCTAAACAAGTAACCAACCTCATGGTATCATGAGGATAATAAAAGGAGGAACACCCATGAAAAAACGGCTTCTCTCCCTTTTGGCGGCACTGGTATTGGTGCTGTCACTGATCCCCGCCGCAGTCGCGGAAACCGGCAAGGAGCCCATCACCATCAGGGTCATCACAAGCTCCCACGCCCTGAACATCAACTTAAGCGACATGCCCGTCTGGCAGGATCTGCAAAAAAAGCTGAACATCACCATTGAGTGGGACCAGGTATCCAGCGGTTGGGATGAGAAGAAGGCTGTGGTATTGGCCAGCAACGATCTGCCTGATCTGTGGTTCAGCGGCCTTTCTGATGGCGACCTGACCATGAACAAAGGTGCTTTTCTGGATTTGACGAATCTGATCGACCAGTATGCCCCCAACATCAAGAAGATGTTTGAGGAAGAGCCGGATACAAAGCGCATTTCCACCGCCTCCGACGGGGCCATCTACTCTCTGCCCCAGGTGCGCCCCTACCGGCCGGAAAGCTATGCCGTGATGATGATCAACAAAGCGTGGCTGGATAAATTGAACCTGACCATGCCCACCACTCTTCATGAACTGGAACAGGTGCTGATTGCTTTCCGTGACGGCGATCCCAACGGCAACGGGCTCAAGGATGAAATCCCCCTGGACTGGAACGCAGGCCGTACCTCCATCTTCCCCATCACCGCGCTGTGCGGCGCTTGGGGCAGTGTGCAAGACTTCTCGGAAGCCATGGTCACGGTGAAAGACGGGAAGGTCAATTTCCTGTGGGAAACCGAAGCCTACAAAAATCTGCAAAAGTACCTTGGCCGTCTTTGGTCGCAAAACCTGATTAATATCGAAGTGTACACCCAGGACTATTCCGGCATGATGGCCAAGTCCAAGCAGGGTGAAGCAGCGATGGTAGGCGTCACGTTGGGCTGGTCCATAGCCGACCGCACCGGCCAGTACTCCGACCAATATGTCGTGCTGGATGCGCTGAAAGCTGATAAAGACAGTGCAATCCATCCCCTGTGGCCTGCCAACCCAGCCCGCGTTGTCATGGACGTCAACAAGGCTTCCATCAGCGCATCCTGCAAGTATCCCGAGCGGGTGATGGAACTGCTCAATGAGATCTACAGCGAGTATTACTCCATTCAGATGTACTATGGCTCCGTCCCCAACCAGGTCACCTATGATGCCGCTTCCGACAAGTACATTATCCTCGACCCGCCCGCCGGCCAATACCTGGACAATGTAAAGTGGACCAACGCCCTGGTAGACAACGCGCCACTGTACTTCTCCAAAGCATTGGCAGAAAAGACCACGGCTCCCAAAGAAGAAACAGCCCGCCTTGAACAAGATGCTTTCTACAAGGATAACTTCCCCACTGAAATCTATCCCATCGTGAAGTTCGACCTGGAAACCACCGAGGAATTGACATTCCTGAGCACCGACATCTACAAGGTGGTCGATGAGAAGATGGCCTCC
Source organism: Bacillota bacterium (assembly GCA_023415145.1). GTDB lineage: Bacteria > Bacillota > Clostridia > Christensenellales > Aristaeellaceae > JAEWAH01. The sequence continues at coordinate 17,663 of JAEZLW010000074.1, forward strand.
TGGGTCGTGAACAACAATGTGGATGCGGAATGGGATGCATACCTTATGCAGTTGGAAGGCATGGGCCTGAGTGATATGCGCGAAATCTATCAGAAGGCTTATGATGCCTACTACGGGAAATAAGGATCGTAAGTTAAGAATATCGTGACCAGGAAGCCGAAAAAGAACATTTGTCCTTAGATTAAAGGCCGGTACGCTTCTTCCCGAAAGGAGCGTACCGGCCATCTCCATTTTCCATTACCGGTAAAAACCGGTCACACCGTCATGCAAGCACTTTACGGTATGCATTATTCTTCGCTGTGCATCATCGCCATCGGCACCGCTCTCTACATATTTTAGTATTTTGGTTTTCTCCTCTTTAGTCATGGATTGAAAACGTTGCATGGCCAGCGAGTCTTCCATCAGCAGCATGCCAAGCCCAACCGGAATATCACTTCCCGGTCCCATGTTGCCGGGGCCAAAGACCGGCCCGGAACCATTGGCTCCAAACCCCGGACCCGTACCATAAGGTTCAATCCCTATCCCGGAAGTGTTAGGAAAATTATTCATCGTTCACTTCTCCTTTTCAGCGTAATCAGTATTTCCAGAGAAGAATAATTGATTCACTATGAATAATGAAACAGTACAAGAAGCATTTTCTTGTATATACCCTTATGATGAGCAAAGAATAATCAAGGAATTGACCTTTATTGATAGAAAAGCGAGCTGAACAGGATGGTTGAAGTTTGTCTGCCTGGCACTGGTGGCATGATCCCGCTTGTTAACCGATGGCTGACCTGCTGCTGGCTGGAACACATGGGAAAAGCATTATTGATCGACTGCGGTGAAGGAACTCAAATAGCACTGAGAGCAGCCGGATGCAAGGTAAGACGTCTTGATGTTTTATTGATTACGCATTATCACGCCGATCATATAGCGGGTTTGCCCGGCCTTTTGTTAACGTTGGGCAATAACTATAAAACAACTCCCCTTTCCATCATTGGTCCCACAGGGCTTCATCAGATTGTTGCCGCCTTGACAGTGATCGCGCCTGCGCTTCCTTATCGCCTTGAACTGTTTGAGTTAAAGGATGATGTACCTTCAGAGATAGAAGTGGGATCTTTGCGCATAGCATCCCTTCCCCTGGCACACTCCATACCCTGCCTTGGGTACCGTATAGCCGTCAAGAGAAAGCCCGTCTTTAATCCGGAAAGAGCAAGAGCACTGAATATCCCTCAACCTTTGTTTCATGTTCTGCACCAGGGGCAGCCGGTTGTTCTTGAAGATGGACGAGTAATTGAACCGGATATGGTTCTTGACGGTACACGGGCGCCAGTTCAGGTATGCTACTTAACCGACACCAGGCCCATGGACGAACTTATTGATTTTTCCCACGATGTAGACCTACTTATCAGCGAAGGGATGCATGGGGATGAGGCTTTGAGTGCTAAAATGGAGGAAAAAGGGCATCTGCTGTTTTCTGATAGCGCCAGGTTGGCAAGCGCAGCCCAAGCAAAGCGTCTATGGTTAACCCATTTCAGCCCAGCCCTTACAGACCCCGAGGCATATCTTGAAAATGCCAAGTGCATCTTCCCATCAGTTGTGGCAGCCAGTGACGGTATGCGCATTATTCTCAACGAAAAATAGAGTTATCGTCTTTTTGGTTTGATTAGGACAACCGACGGTGTAGCTATGTTCAGTGCCCTGTCCTTAATGGGAATGAGAATGGATAAGATCACACCGATACAGCCACCAATTCATTACATGAATGAATCATTAAATAAGCGTTTATGAATACATATACAAAAAAAGAGCACCTGACTTAACAGATGCTCTTTATGGAATCCGGCGACGACCTACTCTCCCGGGCCGTGTCCAGCCAAGTACCATCGGCACGCAAGGGCTAGCGAACGAGGTGCAAAAGCGTGGCGCAGGCTGGGAGCAGATTTTTCGCGCTGCAAGGAACAAGGCTGAGGTCGTAGCAGCGCTACGTCGAAGCCTGGTGACACAGCAGTGCGGAAAAGATGCCGCAGCATGCGCCATGCGTTGTGCCGAGTGAGCGTTACTTCTGTGTTCGGAATGGGAACAGGTGGTGCCCCTTCGCCATAGCTATTAAGAACTTGATAAGATATACGGAATAAAAAGAGCACCTGACTAAACAGATGCTCTTTATGGAATCCGGCGACGACCTACTCTCCCGGGCCGTGTCCAGCCAAGTACCATCGGCGCTGAAGGGCTTAACTTCTGTGTTCGGAATGGGAACAGGTG
>JAEZLW010000077.1 GCA_023415145.1 Bacillota bacterium
GCGTAGGAATCAACCCTTGGATGTGAACCTGCGGATTCATTTTACAGAATCTGAATTGCTTATCTAGACAGTAACGATGATGCAAGTCATTTATTATCATAATTGCCGTTATTGCGAAAGGAGAAGAGGAATGGAAAAACAACTGATCATCAATTCTTCAGAGGCCATTCAATCCAGACTAGCCAATGGGAAGAAACCACGCTTTGGACCATTGCTTTTAATTTTCGCAAGACCATTTCTTCTTTTGCTTTTTCAGGGGGTCACATTTTTATTGATGAAGGCCATCCAGGTACCGAATGCAGAAATAGCAATTCGCAACTGGTGGACAGTGTATGGGACCCTGGTTGATGTTGGTTGTTTGGGTCTTCTCCTATACCTAACCAGACGTGAAGGTATAAAGATCAAAGATCTGATTGGTTTTGACAAGAAAAAACTAAAAGTGGATATCCTTCTTGGCCTAGGGATCATCCTGGTGGTGTTTCCCATAACGATATTTGGTTTTGGAAGATTAGCCATGTTTGCCGCATATGGCAACATGAATCCTGCATTTCCCGCAGGGACATTTACGCGAACGCTCCCATTGCTGGCCGTGCTGTACAGCCGGATTCTATGGTGGCCTGTTTGGTCTGCGACAGAAGAATTGACCTATGAAGGATACGCTCTACCACGATTATTTGTGATGACCAAATCCACCTGGCTTACAGTACTCACCATTAGCTTCTTCTATTCAATACAACATAGCTTTTTGTCGTTGGCTGGTTTTCAGTACGGATTCTATATGTTCCTTTTGTTTGTACCACTCACTATGGCATTGCAATTCATCTATCTTAAGGTCCGTCGCCTAACGCCGCTTATTATAGGCCATTGGATGATGGATTTGTTCTCGGTACTGTTTATGCTGCAAGTTGGGTAAGCTGTTACGCCGGCCTTGACCCTTTTTTTGTCATGCGGATGGTAGGGCATTCCATGTACCTTACTTAACAAAATCGGTGTAAAGGACGCAACGGCGGAGGGCAAAGCGGGGCATGCAGTGAACCGGAAGAGAAATCAGCCGGGCTGGACTAGCTCTTGAAGGCTATTGGAAACCGCCACCCAACAATACTTGGGTGGCGGTTCTTTTAGATTGTTTTTTCTAAAACACAAGGGGCATAGTTATTCGTAACCTATGATCATTAGTACTTCCCATAGGCGGAGGCTGCTTTTGCAGTTGTCTTGTTCATCCTTTGCGGTTCCTTGAAGAGCGAAATAAGCCCATCATCCTTATTGCCGGAATCCAGACAGAATTTTCCGACCTCTTCCCTTAAAGTTGCTGCCTGCGCCGACATTTCCTCGCTGGTGGCGGAGTTCTCCTCTGCGGTTGCAGCATTTGTCTGCACAACAGCAGATACTTGGGTCAGACCTTGCTTGATCTGATCAATGGCAACGGCCTGATCGTTGGAAGCGCGATCAATTTTTCCGATGTTTTCAACTACCATTTTTGCCTCTGCCTGTACATTTTGCAAGATCTGGGCTGTTTGCTTTGCCAATAGCGTTCCGTCATTAACGGTGGCAGCAGAACGTTGAATCAGTTCTGCGGTTTGCTTTGCTGCCCCGGCTGATTTTGCAGCCAGGTTGCGCACTTCATCAGCCACCACTGCAAAGCCTTTTCCGGCGTTCCCTGCACGTGCTGCCTCAATCGCAGCGTTCAAAGCGAGAATATTGGTCTGGAAGGCAATATCCTCAATCACTTTGGTGATACTGGCAATTTGATCGGACGCAGCACCAATGTTGGCCATTGCTTTAACAAGCTGCTCCATATGCTCATTGCCGGCATTCACGCCTGCGCCAGCCTTGTCAACGTATTGAGTGGCAACTTTCACATTGGCGGAGTTTTCCGCTGCCTGTTCTGCTATTTTGGTGACGGCAATGCTCAGCTCCTCCACAGAAGAAGCTTGTTCTGTGGACCCTGTAGCCAAAGCCTGAGCACCGCTGGCAACCTGGGCTGCGCCGGTGCTGACTTGTTCGGCAGCAGTATTGATTGTCTGCAATGTATCGTTCAGCGCGGCTGCGGTTCTTTCCAGCGCATGTCTGATGGCGGAAAAATCCCCGATATACTCCATATCCACCTTGAGCCGCATATCGCCATTGGACATTTGACTCAGTTTTTCTGTGATATCGCTTATGTAGCTTTTGATGAGACTGAAGGCTGTATTGAGCGAGTGCGTCATTCTTCCCATTTCGTTATCGCTTTTGACATCGATTCGAACATTGAGATCACCTTTGGCCAGCTTATCCGCGGCATCCGATATTTGAATCGTAGGCTGAACGGCTAGCTTGATAATGAACACAGCGATGATAACAGATCCCAACATCACAAGCCCAATGATAACAATCTGTATGATGGAGGTTGTCTTTATTGTTGCTTCGGAAGCGAATGAACTTGCTGTCGCTAGTTCATTGCATCTGTTTGAGATGGTATTCAGATCATTGATGATTGTCAGCACATTCGGCAGAATGTCCTTTTGATAAAGGACGGTGGCATCTGCTTTGTTTGTTTTATTGAGTGAAATAATCTCTCCGGCCTTTTTGTGCAACAGCGTATGCGGTGTTTCAATGCGGGATATTGCCGCTGAAACAATTGAATCTTTTTTCAGTTCGTCATCAGCCGTTTTAAGCCAGTTCGCAAAGGAGCACGTATTTGGGTCTAGACTTCCTGTAAAATCTGTACCTTTTTCTAGATGACTGCCCAAATTGCTGACCCAGCTTATGTGAGCGGCTGTTACGGTGCTTAATTCATTCGAATGTTCTATTTTGTGTTCAATGTCAATAGCATTGGTGCTGTTTTGCGTCCAACCGCTGATAACAACAGCGACCGCTATGAAATTGAATGCAAAGATAATAGCAAACAGTAGCCATACCTGGGTTTTGATGGATTTCTTGATTCGATTTATCATTTGTAATGCTCCTTTTTATTCTTGTTCAGGCATTTGTTCTTTTCATGACATCATTTGTCAAAAGCATTTGGCAGTCCAACAGAAGCTTGACCTTTCCGCCCGCTTTTCCAATGCCCTTTATGAAATTGTGACCATCTTTATTGATGTCCAAAGGGGGTACGATGTCTTCATCATCTATGGTGATGACTTCTGATACGCTGTCGACAATCAGACCCATGGGTATCTCGTTGTTATCAATCACAACAATACAGGTCCTGTCATCATAATCCCGCTCTTCCTTTCCGAAGCGAAGGCGGGCATCGATAACAGGGATAATCTTACCTCTGAGGTTGGTGACACCTTTTACATACTTTGGCATATCGGGTACTTCAGTGAGTGGTTGTATACCGATTATTTCTGTGATGTATCTGATCTCTATGCCGTATTGCTCTTTCCCCATGGAAAAAATCAGGTATTTCCCTTTGAGCGTGTCCTCTTCATTTGCCTTTGAACTTTGAATCTCAATCTCAGCCAATCTAAAACCCCCTTTTCTTTTGCACCGTAGTGATTGTTATGCTTTTATAGAGTATGAAATTATCTATCATTTTATCAGATACTTTTTGTTTCGCATACCACATTTTGGGGTATATTTTAAAATTTATGTCGATTAATGATGAATCGTGTAATGCATGTAAACAGACATTGCTTTATGTAAGGCGATTGTGTTGGTTAGGGCGATATTTGATGAAGCATGAATGGACAGTGATTATTTTACTTTTTATCAAAAGCATAACAATTTTCAGCGGTTTATAGAGCAAGGAAAAAGGCCGGAAACCCTTGAGCTTCCTGCCTTTGTTCTGTTTGAGTGAGATGATTTGAACCTATGGACTTTTGAATCCCATCGATGCTTATTGCAATCAGATTTTTGGCCGACTGTCAATGATCACCGATACGCCATCGGGGATGATTACGTATTTCCCGCCTGGCTTCATGCTGTCCGCAATGGCAAGGGCATCCTCCAGGGAATGTGCATAGGTCATATGCATCATTTTGATAAATTCCTCCATCAACGGGTTGGCGACGACGATAACCCTTGCACGGCTAAGCACCCGCATGAGGATTTGTGTTTGCCACTGATCCGGCTCTGTTTCCTCTGCTGTTAGTGCACAGATTTGTTGATAAAGCTCCTCAGGTGGCAAGGGCTGGCTGCTTTGCCGGTAAAAATGATGGCCGCCGTGACCATCATGGCAGGCTGCCGAAACAATGATCACACCATCATCGCATACGCAGGCTTCCGCCGCTGTCATGCATTTTACTGCCTGGTAGATGTTCTGATCCAGCGGATAACCGCCGTTGGATGTAATGACGATGTCTCCCTTCACCGCCGGTACCTTGGCATGGTGCAAAACGTGGGAGCAGCCTGCTTCATGTGCTTTGAGAAAATCACCTGCCCACGCACCGGTAATCTGCTTGTTTTCATCCAGGGATACATTGAGGATAAATTTTAAGTTTGCTGCCCTGGCAGCAAAAACCATGTCATCATGGATTGGATTCCCTTCAAGAATGCCCGTGCGGGCTTTGGGGTTTGCGATAAATGCTGCGCAATGATTGTGCAAAACGGTATCCCGTGAAGCGATTCCAGGCAGCACGCTTTTTCGTCCGCCTGAAAAGCCCGCAAAGAAGTGAGGTTCAATAAATCCTTCTCCAATCAGCAAATCGGCCCAATCTACCAAACGGTTCAGCCTAAGCCGTCCCCCGGAAGGCAGCACGCCTTTGTCCGTCATGTCCTCATCTTCGGTGTTGTCATGGATGACAATGCGTTCGTTTGCTGCAATTTGTGCGCCATATTTTTCCACAAGCTCTTCTTGGGTGCTGGGCCGGTGGCAGCCTGCGGCGACGAGTATAATGATTTTTGCATGTGGATTGCCCTTGCGTATTTCGCGCAGAAGCAGCGGCATCAGGATTTTACTTGGCACCGGCCTGGTATGGTCGCTGGAGAGAATCAGCACACGGGCGGCGTTGCCGGCAAGAATATGCAGCGGTGGGCTTGCAATGGGGTGGGTGAGGGCGTCTTCCACCCAATGCTCCTGGGATATTGCATTCGCTATCGGTTTTTCAGGCGTCAGAACAGCCAATACACGTTCGTCCGGTATTTCCGCCTGTAAACAAGAGCGGTGGTAAGGGAGTGATATGCGCATTTTTTTTCGCCCTTTCTGGTACTAGGACTCTTGCATGTTATGGATAAACTGTGTTTTGGGGTGAACCCTTTTGAAACGCCTTCAAATTGTCTACAGCGATATCCATTAACCGCTGCCGCGATTCTCGGGGGGCCCAGGCGATATGGGGCGTGATCAGGCAATTATCCAGGCCGAGCAGGGGATTGCTGCTTTTTATTGGCTCGGTCGAAACGACATCAACGGCAGCCGCCCGCACCTTTTTGCGAATCAATGCTTCCCGTAAATCCTCCTCATGGATCAGCGGCCCTCTGGATGTGTTGATGAGGATGACGCCATCCTTCATTTTTTCAATGGTGCTGCGGTTGATGATATTTTGTGTTTCAGGCGTCAGGGGGCAGTGCAGCGATATCACATCGCTTATGCCAAGAAGCTCATCCAACGTTACGATGTCCGGTTCTTTGATGTATGCGTCATACGCTGCTACCTGCATGCCGAAGGCTCTGGCAATATCGGCAGTAGACTTGCCGATGCGGCCGTATCCAATGATGCCCATTGTTTTTCCGCTCAGCTCCATCAAGGGGTAATCCCAGAAGCAAAAATCCATGCCGGATGTCCAACGCCCTGTTTGTACTTGCCTGTTATGATGATCCACGCGATGGCAAATTTCCAGAAGCAGCGCGAATACAAACTGCGCTACTGCCGTTGTCCCATAAGTAGGCACATTGCACACAGTGATACCGAATTCCTTTGCCGCAGTAACGTCCACAACGTTGTACCCCGTCGCCAGAACGCCAATGAACTTGAGGTTTGGCAGGCTTTTCAGTATCTCCCTGGTCAGCGCTGTCTTGTTGGTGAAAACCGCCTCCCCATCGGCAATGCGCCGAAGAACCTGCTCAGGCGGGGTCCGGTCATATACGGTCAAATCGCCCAGGCTTTCCAGCCCGGACCAGCTCAAATCACCGGGATTCAGGGCATAACCATCCAAAACGACTATTTTGATGGTTAAAATCTCCTTCTTTTACCCTCATGCTTGAATTATTCAGCGTATGGTGTTACAATCTCATTAACATCAATTATAGAAGAGGATTTCACTGAATGGAAAAACTGACGAAGACAAACCAGTCTGTAGAGAAGACGCTTCAAATCATTGAAACCATGGCATCGGCACGCGAACCGCTTCGGCTTGCCGAGATTGCGCAGCAAGTTCAGATGCCGGCCAGTACAACGCTGCGTATGATCAATACCCTTGTGCAGCAGGGATACGCATATCAGGAGCCAATTACGCTGCGATACGGCTTGACCCTTAGGTTTACGCAAATTGGCAGTCAGGTGAGCGCGCAGCTCAGCATTCGCGATATTGCCCATCCTATTCTTGTCAAGCTGTCAAAAGTTTTTAAGGAATCCGCCTGCCTGGCCATAGAGGAGGACATGGAGGTTATTTATGTTGATGTGGTGGACGGTCCCGATGGGCTGCTGAAGATCACCCAGCGTATCGGCAAACGTGCACCCATGCATTCTACTGGTGTCGGCAAGCTGATGCTGACGCAATATTCGCCGGAAAAGCTGGCCAGGCTAATGGAGAGGAAGGGGCTTGCCCGCCTGACCCCCAATACCGTTTCTACCATGGATGACCTTCATAAGGAGATGGATTTGATCCGGCAGAGAGGTTATGCGCTGGACGATGAAGAATGTGAGTTGGGTGCGCGCTGCCTGGCTGCGCCTGTACGCAATTTTGAGGGAAAGATCGTGGCGGCGATCAGCCTGTCCGGACCAATCAGCAGAATGAACCTAAAGCGCATCACGGAGGTAGCGCCATCTCTCATGGAGGCAGCCGATGAGATTGCAGGGGTACTTGCGTACCCGAAACAATAAGGGATAAGGGGATGTCTGTCAGCAGGCATCCCCTTTTTTGATCAGACTTTTTGCCAGGTTTCCAGTAAAAAGCGCTTTGCGCCAGCGATCACCATCCTGCTGTCCTCGTCCTCCCAGGGCTTGACTTCGAAGGAGACGCCAGCCCGCTTGCCTTCCTTCAGGTAACCGATATCAAACAACTTGCGCAAAAACGCGGCCAACATCTCTGTATCCACCAGGCTATTGGGGAAACCGAATCTGGGATGCTGATCGCCGTAGGCCGGCGCACCTTGTTTCAATACGGCATTGGCGATATGCACATGACGGATGTAAGGCGCGATTGGTTCGATATTCTCATCCAGTGTTTCATGAAGCTGAGTGATATGGCTCAAATCGATCATCAGGCCGAAAAAGGGGTATTCGGCAGTGATCTCTTTGACAAATCGCAAAGCGCGATCCACAGGCCCGATGAGGGAGCATTTTTCCACATCGTAATCAAACACTTCCAAATTGACGGGCATATCCCCTTTTTGCCGGGCATACGTACAGATCTCTCGCGTGCTTTTCACCAGCGCTTGGTAATGAGCCTCCACCTGCTCAGGATCAAACTTCCCAGCCAGGTAGGCAAAGCCCTTTGCCCCCATCGCATAGGCTTCATCGATGCAATGCTTCATTCTGTCGACAGCCCGAAGGCGCAAAGCCTCATCAAGGCTGTTCAGGTTTTCCTTGTTGCGCAAAAGCTGAGGCTGCGCACCATATGTCATGAAGATACCGCTTTGCCTGATCCTTTCCGCCACCCTTTGGCGAGTACTGTTGTCAAGGATGGAGGTAAGCTCGATGCATTCAAAGTCGCTGTCCTCAAGAACGGTGTTCACCGTGGCTTCGATATCCCCTTCCCCGGACATGGCTGAAGGAAAGGCCATAAAATGCACAAGGCCCAGCCTCATGTAATGGTTTAGCGGTTCACGCATTTGGATCCTCCTACTCCTGCACTGGTGCCCAGCTCTTTACGGCCGCAATGCTGCCGCCCATATCACACAATTGATCCTTTACACAGATGGCGTCAATGACATAGGTGTTGCCGGATGCCTTGGCCCGCTCTATCGCAGCGGCCAGTTCTTCCGGGGTGAAAACACGTTCCGCCTGACAGCCAAGACCCTTGGACAGTGTGACGTAATCAATGGTGCCATTCTGATTATACTCCATAGACACGGAATATTCAAAGCCATATGCTCCTTTTTGATTCTGGCGTATAAGCCCCAGGCATGCGTTGTTTACGATTACGACGATCACCGGCTGATGGTATGCTACGGAGACAGCCAGTTCCTCACCTAAGAATGTGAAGCCGAAATCACCGACCACCGAAACACAGTGCCGGTTTGGGAAGGCCACTTTTGCACCAAATGCGCCGGGGATTTCGAAGCCCAGCGTACCGGCGCCTCCTGAGGGAAGATAGCGGCGCGGTTTGCCTATTTGCTGAAGCTGGCCAGACCAGATTTGTACGATACCGCAACCGGCTGTGAACATGGTATCCTCATCAAAGGCCTGGTTCAACTCATGGAATACACGGTGGGGCATGATGGGACTGCAAGTGTAATCTGTTCGCCTTTCAAGGCTGCTTCTTAAACCTGGAATCATTAGCGCACGCTGGCGGTTGACTGGCTGCATATTCAGCTCGGTTGCACGCTTGAGCAATTCCTTTGCAGCAAGGCCGGCATCCGATACGATGCCCAAATCCGGCATGAAGACTTTTCCGATTTGGGATGCTTCGATATCAATGTGAATGAACTTCCGCTCACCACGATACACTTTCAGATCACCCGTATGCCTGTCTGTGAAGCGGCAGCCAATCCCCAGAACGACATCCGACTCCAACAGAATCTTGTTGCCAATGGGTTGACCCACCTGAATACCCGCATGGCCTGCATTCAGCGGATGGTCCACTGGAATGCCGCCCTTGGCCATATAAGTGGTGATCACAGGAATTTGAAGGTATTCCGCCAGGCTGATCACATCCGCCTCCGACTCGCTCAGGGTAACGCCTCCACCCATGATAATCACAGGCGCAGCGGCTTCATTAAGCATTTTCAGGGCCATGTCGATTTTATCGGCATCCGGCGCAGGCTTTTTGATGTCCGCCGGCTTGTAGGTACTGATATCAAATGCAATATCTTGCTGTTGTACATCCAGCGGCAAATCAATCAATACCGGTCCTGGCCGTCCGTTGCGCATCAAATAAAAGGCTTCCTGCATCACCTGGGGAAGTTCCGCGCCATTTCGAAGGCAGTAGGTTTTCTTGGCCACAGTCTTGCCGATCTCGGCAATGTTCACACACTGAAATGCGTCCTGTTCCATCTGCCAGCTGTTTGCCTGGCCGGTAATGGCAAGAAATGGGATTGAATCTATGAACGCTGTATAAAGGCCTGTCACAAAATTTGTTGCCGCTGGACCCGAAGTGCAAATAGCCAGTGCTATGCGGTGACTCGCACGGTAATAGGCGTCTGCCGCATGGGTGCAAGCCTCTTCATGGCGCATACAATAATGGGTGATAGGAGCGTGCTCCAGATATTTGTACACCGGATTGATGCCAGCGCCAGGGATTCCGAATGCGTCGGTGATCCCTTCTTTTACCAGAATCTGTACCAGGACTTCAGCAACTTTCATAGGAGTCCCTCCAAATTTCATAATGTGAAACGAGTTTGCATATATAGATTCTATTACAGAAAACCATGGTTGTCAACACACTACCATATGGCAAAAATATATCAATTCAAACAGAGATTCATGTAAATTTCATGGTCAAAAAAATTCTGAATAAGAGTCTTGATTTTCGGACGGAAGTCATATATAATGATTTCAGATGGTCCAGAGAAACAAAATTTCAATATGTGAAACCCTTGTTTAAATATGGAATGAATAAATGGTAAGGGGGTAGCAAAGAACGAAAGGGCAGGCAACACATGTCACAATGGGATCAAATTAAAAAAGGAGAGGGAAAAATGAAAAACGGCAAGAAATTTCTCATGGTCGTACTTGTACTGGCGATGGTATTCAGCTTTGTTTCAAACGGCATGGCATTGTCAGGCACGCCAACTACCGTGCATTTTTACGCATGGACCAATCCCGACAACATGAAGCCCCTGCTGGAAGCTTTCAACGCAGACTTTGCCGGTAAATATGAGATGGTATATGAGAAGCTGGCCGATGCAGCCACGCTGACGATCAACACCGCTCTGTCCTCCGGCGATCCCATTGAAGTAATGACCCAGGCCAGCGCCATGGACCTGCGGGTGCGTGCCGATGACCAGGTGTACATGGGCCTTCGGCAGTTCTTCGACAAGGAAGGCTGGACCTACGCAGACAAGATGGGTGAATCCATTGAGCAAACCATGAACATCAATGGGGAATATTACGCCATCCCTTATTGCAACAACATCAACATGGTCTTCTTCAACAAAAAGATGTTTGATGAAGCCGGTGTTCCTTATCCGGCGGAGGGCTGGACCTGGGAAGATTTCCGTCAGACCGCTATCAAGCTGACCCACGGGGAAGGCGCTGACAAGGTGTATGGCGCTATGATGGACATCTGCGGCGGTGATGGAGACAACTACTGGGATACCATCGCCAGGCAGAAGTTGGGTGCCTTTGCCTACTACACGAAGGATTTCACCAAGACCACCTTTGATACCCCCGAAATGAAAGAAAGCCTGGATTTCTTCTACAAACTGGCCATGGAAGACCAGTGCATCGTGCCTTTATCCGATTACACTGCGCTGCAATACCACAAGGATCCCACGGGTATGGCCGGGCTGTACAACGGCAAGTACGCTATGTGGGTCGCCCCCGTATACGGCTGCCTGTACCTGAAAGCCAGTTATGGCGAAGTGCCTGAGGGAACTGACATCGGCATGTGCGACATGCCTACGGTGGACGGCGGTAAGGCTGTCACCACCTGCTACACCTCCACCGCCAGTATTCCGGCCAGTGCTCCCGATCCCGAAGCGGCTTGGGAAGCACTCAAATACATCACCATCACCAACGCGGAACTGTTTGCCGGCCCCAAGGCCATGCATCCCGGCTATCAGTTGAAGACGGATGAAGAAAAAACGGCCTTCAACGATCTGATTTTCAAGGAAAAGCCCGGTTTGGACTACGATATGGCCATGTCTGTTATGGCCAGGGACCGTGACCTTGTGAGCAAGGATAATACGGTCAGAGCCGGCCAGGTAGCCATCAACGATGCTATCCGCAACTACATGACGCTTGTGTTCAGTGGCGAAATGTCCCCTGCAGACGCTCTTGCAGCCATCCAAGCAGAAGGTGACGCCGCCATCATGAATGACTAAGGAAACCAATCATCTGCTCTGAATGGAGGCATGAGATCCAAACCGAAAGAGCGGTTACCTCTTTCGGTTTGGATTTATAAAGCCTTTTCCATCCTGCAAGGATAAGGAGAGGATCCTGCTTGACTGTATTCGGAAAGCACCCCGCCGCGCCCAGGGAACTGCGGCTGTCCACCAGGGAAAATCTGGCGGGATGGGCATTTATAGGCCTCAATTTTATAGGCTACATATTGTTTAAGCTGATACCTCTTTTAATCGCGGCAGGGCTCAGCTTCTCGAAATGGAATTTTGCTTCCAGTATCAAGAACCTGAAATTTGTAGGTTTTGACAACTATGCCAAGTTAACCACCGATCCGGTGTTTATGAAGTCCTTTATCAACACAGTAATCTATGGCATCGTGCTTGTGCCGATCGTCATATTCCTCGCGCTGATCCTTGGCGTGATCCTAAACAACCATGTGTTCGGCAAAGGAATACTAAGGCTTGCGTTCTACCTTCCAAACATATCATCCATGGTGGCGGTATCAGTGGTCTGGATGATACTGTTTCTGCCATCCTATGGACCGATCAATCAATTTTTGACATCAATGGGGGTAGCCAACCCGCCCAAGTGGCTGAATTCCTCCTGGACATCTCTCCTTTCCATTATCATAGTCGGCGTTTGGCAGCGGATCGGCTATAATATCATTATCATTCTAGCCGGTTTGCAAGGGATACCAGACAGCCTGTATGAAGCGGCGGATATAGACGGTGCGAACGGTATCCAGAAGTTTCGGTTTATTACGATCCCATCACTGTCCAACACCATGTTCTTCTTGACCATGATCTCATTCATCAGTTCCTTCCAAGTGTTTACCCCCGTGCAGGTAATGACCCAGGGCGGGCCGGGGAACTCGTCCTCCGTTCTTGTCTATTACATCTACCGCACCGCTTTTATGAACAACAACATCGGATATGCCAGCGCAATGTCCTGGATCCTGTTCTTCCTGGTATTCATTTTCTCGGCGCTGCGGCTGATATTCGCCCGGGCCAAAAAGTGAGGGGGATGAAGCACTTATGCGCAATAAAAGCAAGAAACGCTTGATAAAAATATTTTTGACCATATTGATGGCATCGTTGTCCATTACGATGATTCTGCCATTTTTGTGGATGATGTCTTCCTCCTTCAAGCCTGACAATCAGATTTTTTGCTTCCCCATCAAATGGATCCCCGAGCAGTTCACATGGGCGAACTACGACAGGGTATGGAATTCTGATGTTCCTTTTAGTGTTTTTTTCCTAAACTCCGCCAAGGTCACACTGTTCAGCGTGTTCGGGGAGGTCGTGACCAGCGCACTGGCAGCGTATGCTTTTTCCAAGATCAAGTTCAAGGGTCGTGAGATCATCTTCCTGGTTTACCTTTCCACACTTGCCTTCCCGGCCCAGATGATGCTGATACCCAGGTTCGTTTTATACAAGCTTATGGGGCTGTACAATACCCATGCCGCGCTGATTTTGCCAGGGATGTTTACTGCCTTCGGTACTTTTATGCTTAGGCAGTTCTTTCTGTCAATACCCGATGAGCTGAGCTCGGCAGCAAAGATCGACGGCGCCGGACACTTTACTACATTTAGCAAAATTGTACTCCCTCTTTCCACATCTGCTATCAGTGCACTGATCATTTTCCAGTTTGTTTCCTCCTGGAATGAGTATGAAGCGCCTTTGGTGTATATCAGGAGTAAGGAACTGGCTACCATCCCCCTGGGGCTTAACTTTTTCAGAGACGAGAACTCGTCCAGCTACGGTGCGATTCTGGCTGCTTCCGTCTGTTCACTGATCCCCATATTTGCTGTATTCCTGACATTTCAAAAGCAGTTTGTGGCGGGAATAGCAGCCGCCGGTCTAAAGGACTGATACTGAAGTACATGAATGGACAGAAGGCAGGTGTATCTACCATGGATGTATTCAAACTGAAGCTGTGCAATCCGAGCCCTTCCAGTGTCGTCCAATCCGGGATGGAAGAACTCAAAAGCGCGCTTGCAGACAAGGGAATTTGCTTTGATATTGTTCCTGTAATCCCACAGGTCACAACCGCAGGGGAATGGACAATTGTGATTGGCACAGCGGCGGATTATCAAGTGAAGGTACTGCTGGAAGGCGGCCAAAGGCAATTGCCCGCAGCACCGGAGAGTTTGGGTGTATTCAGGCTGAAGACCAGGGCAGGGGAGTTGCTTTTACTGGCCGGTGCCGATGACACAGGGCTTATGTACCTGCTGATGGAAATGGCCCGGAAAATAAAGCTGTATGGTACGGATGCGCTGAAAAACGCCGTGGAATATTCCGAAAGCCCTGAGAACCAGGTACGCTGCATGGACCGTTACCTACTGGGGCAACTGGACAACGAGTGGTTTTTGTCAGAGGAGTTTATAGCATACTATTTCAAGCGCCTGGCCCGCGCCAGGTTCAACAGGTTTTGTCTTATCCTTGGTTTTGACACAGCCTATATGTCGCCTCCATACCCTTTTTTCCTTTCCGTAAAGGGGTATGAAGCCGTTGGATTGACAGACCGCGTGAAAACATCCAGGGAGGCTAACCTAAACGCCCTTCGAAGGATAGCGGATGCGTGCCATGCGTACGGCATGAAGTTTGTGCTGGCTACCTGGCAGCAGCGCCCCTGGACGACAGCGCAGGAATCCCTGGTGAAGAATCTGCCGGAGTCGGAAACAGAGTTGAGCGAATATTGTCATGACGGGATCGTGGCACTTTTGCAGGCAGTACCGGGCATTGACATTGTGCAGTTCCGGGTCAATCATGAATCCGGTGTCGGTACCCAGGTATCCGCTGAGGCGTTTTGGAACCACTGCGCGGACGCGGTGGCAGAGGCCGGGAGGCGTACGGGAAAGCGGTTCATGCTGGACCTTCGGGCCAAGGGCCTGACGGAGGCCATGGTGGACCATGCCCAGGCGTTGGGACTGGAGGTGGAGGTGCCCACCAAGTATTGGTGTGAGCACGCGGCTTTACCTTATCACCTGTCCATCATGCGTTCGGAAGAGCTGGCACAGTTGAACAACTACAACCATTCCCGGCGGTATTCGTATGCGGACATGCTGGAAAAGCCCAAAAAGTACGATGTCATCTTCCGGCTATGGAACTACGGCTCCACCAACCTTTTTCTATGGGGAGACGCGGAGTATGCCCGCCGTTTTTCCAAAAGCTGTTCCCTTTCCGGAGCCACGGGGTATCAGGTTAATGCGCCGCTATCTCTCAAGTATGGGCATGAGCTGTCTCACCGGACTCCCTGGAAGATATTCAAGGATGAATCATTGAACCAGGTGAAGTGGGAGGATGAGCGTTTCTGGCTATGGTATACCTTGTATGGCAGGCTAGGATACAACACCGCCACGGATGCCGAGGTATGGGAATCGGAGTTTGAAAGCCGCTTTGGGAAAGAGCAGGGATCCTTGCTCGCCAAAGCGTTGGCTACGGCCAGCCGAATTGTGCCCCTGATCACGACTGTTCATATGCCCGTTCACCCTTCCTTAAGGTACTGGACAGAGCTGAACACGGGCTGGGCACTGTTTTCTGAAAACAATCTGAACAAAATTGCCTCCTACGACTTTTATCAGGCGATCACCTACGGCTCCACGGAGCCCAGCGACCATGGCCTGTTTTACGGGATTGATGAATACGCCCATGATGTGTTTGCCAATGGCAAGGTTCAGGGCAAGTACACACCGCTGCAGTACGCTGCCTGGCTGAAAGAGCTTGCTGACGAAACTGCGGGGATGGTTCGGCGGCTGAAAGAAGAAGGTTCGCTGCAGGCTGAGATGAAAGCCGCGTGTCTGGACATGGAAATGGTATCGTACCTGGGCATGTATCACGCGCAAAAGATTCTTTCTGCTTATGCATTGGCCTGCTATCATGAAACAGGGCGTTCTTCATATCTTACGGAATGCCACCGACGCTTGATACAGGCCATCGGCAGTTGGAATGCGCTGTCGGAACAGGGTAGGCGGGAATACTACCATGACCTGGATTTCAGCTCTGCCGGCTCCACCACCCGCAGGGGAACATGGGGTGACCTGACGGTTGAGCTTGAGAAGGATATGGCGAGTGTCAAGCGTCTGCTCTTGATCAACAACCTGCCGGACAACGATGATGAAGGCTTGTCCGATGATGGGAATGAACTGAAGGTCTATGAGGTCGTGGCGGATTTTCCTGCAAAGGTTCAGGCCTCAAAGGCCATCCGCATCAGGGCTTTCGCGGTTGGATTGCTGGACTGTGCAGAAGCGCCTGTGCTTCATTACCGTGCGGTGAATCAGTTGGCGGGCGAGTTTAGAACGGTACGGATGGAATGGGCAGGCGATGCATTTTACGCGGAGATTCCGGCGGCGGAGGTCACCGCCTCATGGGACCTGATGGTCTATGTCACATTGCAGCCACCAGGCAAGGCGTGCTGTCTGTATCCCGGCTTGTATAACCCCCGGTATCCCTATCCTTATGCGGTAATACAAACGTTTTGAGGAGGATGTCATCCAATGAACCAAGTAGCCTTTTATGAAGAGAAACTGCAGACACCGGTAAAGTTCACGTGCGATGTGGTGGTTTGCGGCGGCGGGACAGCCGGCTTTATTGCCGCGCTGGCGTCAGCCAGGACAGGGGCCAATACCATGCTCGTGGACCGGAACGGGTACATCGGCGGTACAATGATCAGCGGAGCCGGCCCTCTGCATAGCTTTTTTAACCTGTATAAAGCATTTCCCGGGGCAAAAAAGCAGCACCTGGTCAAAGGCTTGCCTCAGGAAGTAATCGACAGGTTGGTGGAACAGAAGGCGTCCTATGGCCACTTGGAGCAGGAAAAAGGCGGTAACTATGATTCCGTGATCACACTGGTGGATTGGGAGGCCTTCAAGGATGTAGCATTGAAAATGCTGGAAGAAGCCGGTGTAAAGATATTGCTGCATACCATGGTCGCCGGTGTGATGAAAAAGGGAAACACGGTGGAAGGCATCATCATCGAGAGCAAGTCCGGGCGCGAAGCGATCAAGGCAAAAGTGGTGATCGACACTACTGGGGACGGTGATGTGGCGGCGCTGGCAGATGCGGAATTCATCAAAAAGCACGGCACCACTTCGGTAGGCTTTCCCTTTGGCATGATGAATGTGGACATGAAGCGGCTGGTTAAGTACCTGGAGGAACAAGGTCTTGTCACGCAGTTGATCCGCGGGGAAAAAGATGGGGATGACGATGTCATCCGTTTGGGGTTTGACCTGAAGAAAGACCCGCGGTTCACAGAGTTCATGGAAAAAAGCGGGATGTGGGGTCCGCTTGGCTTTTCGTACCACGCCAACAACTACAACTATATCAATACGGCAAACAAAAGGAACGTGGACGCCACCAACACCGAAGAATGCACCAAGGCTGAGATCGAGCTTCGGCACCAGGTCATGGAACTGTCACGGATGCTGAAACGCTATATCCCTGGCTTTGAAAACGCTTATGTCTACTGGACATCCTACGGCTTGGGCGTTCGCTATACGCGTGTTATCAAGTGTGAGCATGACCTTTCGCTGGATGAAATTGTGAACGGGGCGCGCTTTGAGGACGAGGTGTTTTTGTACGGGTTCCATGATTGTGCTCCGCGGATCATGATCAAGGACGCCGGTTGTTACGGCATTCCCTACCGTGCACTGCTGCCTGTGAAGGTCGATGGCCTGCTGGTGGCGGGACGCCTGATTACCGGCGAGTGGGAAGCGCACATGTCCACCCGCAACACCGTTTCCTGCATGGCACAGGGAGAGGCAGTTGGCACCGCAGCGGCGCTTTGTGCTGCCAGGGGTTGTACGCCCAGAGACCTTGATGTGCAGCTTCTGCGGGCAACCCTTCGTGACCACGGTGTGTATCTTGGTGATTAATACCGCATCGGGAGGAAGCCAATGGACTTTTATGTAAGGCCTGAATCCAGGATTAATGCCCGGCAATATGATGTGGTTGTCTGCGGGGCGGGCACCGCAGGCGTGTTCGCTGCCATTGCCGCTGCCCGCCATGGGGCAAAAACTGCCGTGGTGGAGCACAAGGGATATGTAGGCGGCATCGCCACCGAGGGAGGCTGCGGTCTGCACAGCTTTTTCAACCTGTGGAAAGCTTTCCCGGGCGTGAAGAAAAAAAAGGTGATCCGGGGTTTGCCGGAGGAATTTATCGACCGGCTGACAAGGGCAGGCGGTGCATCCGGCCACAATGAGACATTGCTGAATTATGCCTATGATTCAGATACCCTCTGCGTGGATGTGGAGGTATACAAGCTGATTGCCCTTGAGATGCTGCGCGAAGCCAATGTGGATGTGCTTTTGAATACCATGGTGGTGGATGCTGTAACAAAGGATGGCCGGGTTACTGCCGTCATCACCGAATCCCATGAGGGGTGCGAAGCGCTGTTTGCCAAAACGGTGATTGACGCTACGGGCTTTGGTGACCTGTGCGCCAGGGCCGGGGCACAGTTTACACAGCCCAATGATTACATGGAGGCCAACAGCATGGGCATTGCCGGCATCGACATCGATGAGTATTATGCCTATCTTGTCAAGAATGGGGCACTGAAAGAATACGCGCTTGGGAACAGGGACGGTGCGGAAAACAAGTTGATTCGTGTGGACGGGAACTGGGAAAAGTTAGATCCCGCCTTTTACCGGAAGGTGAAAGAGTTAGGGATGCATACCGTCACCACAACGATCCACGACCGGTATTTTATGTTCATCAAGCTCAACTTCCATATGCCTGCCTGCCCCACAAACCGGGACGCACTTTCGCAAGCGGAATACGAGCTTCGCCGGCGGCAATCGGAAGCGCTAAACCTGCTCAAGCAGGTCATCCCCAACAGTCAAAACGCATTTATCACCCGTACAGCCCCAACCATCACCATCCGCAGGGCACGCTGTATAAGATGCGATTATGATCTGAGCAACCAGGAGATCATTGACGGCACGCATTTTAGGGATGATATTTTCGCTTATGGCTTTCATGATGAGGCACCCAGGTATCAAATCAAGAATGGAAGCACCTACGGGATACCCTTGCGGGCTATTCAGGTATCTGGCTGCTCCAACCTGTATGCCATCGGTATGATGATTACTTCGGACCATGATGCGCACATGTCCACCCGAAATACCGTTTCTTGCATGGCACAGGGCCAGGCCGCGGGCACCGCGGCGGCAATGATGGCTGCGGCAGGGTATCAGGACATACGGGAACTGAAATATGACACGCTTCGCAGCGTGCTTGAAAAGGACAATGTCTGGTTTGAGGATGAACCATTGTTTGTCTCTGACAAGTAATTTTGAAGTAATCACCATAACGCAACAGCGTGGTACATTTGTTGGCAAAACAGGCTAACTCGCACAGACGGGGATGACATAAACAGGGAAGATCCAGATGCAAATAGCGGATTGGGCTGAATCGCTGACACAATAAACAACCAAATTAATGATAAGCCCTGGAAACAAATTGTTTTCAGGGCTAATCTTATGTTTATAATCACTTCATAAACTCTGCCTATGCTTTATCATGAGTGAATGACAAAGATGCATTAAAGTTCATGTAGATGGCCGAAAAATGACCAGTGGCCGGAAATAATAACATGTTCATAGAATGTTGGCGACTTTTTGGTTAAACAAAAAGTATTTAGGTGGTATCGGATGAGTGGTCACGTATATTGCATATACTGAACCGTTATGCCTTATTCCTGCAACTGCCGCATTATTGCACTCATCTGCCGCTTTTCGAGAAAATCCACCAATCCAGCTCCAAGCCGGTGCTCTCGAATACAAAGTACACATCGTGGATGCCTTGGATACGGGACTTCAGCAGAAATTCATGAGAAGCAAAAGCAGGAGTTGGTGAAATGGCGGCGGTATACACTGCATCACAGTCCAGGCGGTCCAAAAGGATCATGACAGTGGAGCTTCCCTCACTTCTGGCATGCATGATAAGCTTATCGGCGCCTTCATCACTGAAATCAACACCCCGGACACTGATATAGCCGCCCGCTTCGATGGCAGTGATGCTGCTGTTGCCTGTGCCTTCTTTCCTGTCTGCATCAGGAGCAGGCCCGGTTGCAACGCCGGCCATTGCTGCTATGGTTTCGGCCTCCACCCGTTCAAAGGGATTCAAGTGCTTTACCTGATTCACTCCGCTCCTGGTAGCTGTAACAGGCAAGATAATACCCGTATCATCCACAGTCAGTGCATCGATAAAGGTACAGCGGTAGCCGTTTGACAAGCCCATACCCATTTCCAGCGTCTGCGTATGATACGCGATATACCATTTGCCTGAAAAAGAAAATATGCTATGGTGGTTGTTGCCCCAGCAGCCGAAGAAATCTCCGGGATTTTTCAGGATCAGCCCGGCGTACGTAAAAGGTCCCAGCGGGCTTTTGCTGGTCATGTAATGGATCTGTCCATTGGCAAGGCCCAATTCCGCTTCCTTTTCCCTGGGGACCTGAAAATTGGTGCAATACGAATAATAATACGTACCGCCAATTTTGTTGATACCGGAATCCTCAAACTGGTAAGGCGCGTTAATGACGACAGGATCGCCAACGATGCTGGTCATATCCTCCCCAAGCTGCACAGCGCGGGCGGTCTTTGGCGATGAAGCCATGCCTTCCGGAACGCCGCCGCCAAAGTACAGGTATGCTTTGCCGTCATCATCCACGAGCACCGCCGGGTCGAACAGCCAGATGATATTAGCACAATTGGGTGTTTGACGGGAGATAAGCGGCTTTTTGATGGGGTCAGAAAAAGGACCTATGGGGCTGTCGCTTTCAAGGACGCCAATGCCGCCCGCGCTGTTGGCAAAGTAGAGAAAGAACTTCATCTTTCCTTCAATTTCCTTACAGGCTGCCGCGGGCGCCCAGGAGTTGGCAGCCCATTTTGATGCGCCGCTGTTGCCTGCAACACGTATGGCGCCATGATCCGTCCAGTTGACAAGGTCAGCGGAAGACAATACATTGATGGTATTGATTTTGCTGTACGAATTGTTTTTTACAGTGCCATCGGCGTTATACTCCAGTACATCCCCCGTCATATACAAGTAGACACGCCCGTTATAGACCAGAGCGTAAGGATCGGCTCCAAAGCGCTGGGTCATCACCGGATTGTTTTCCCCAGCGCTCTTGTAGCCTTTTTTGATGCCGTTGTCAAGGGATGAACCGGCATCGGGAGCAGGCGCTGCCGTTTCCGTAAGGCCCAATGCTTCCGCTGCCTTTTCAAGGATTTCGGGCGTGTTTTGCATGGGGATGCTGTCATCCTGAAGCACGCCAAAGAAGGCGGCCTTTAAGGTGAGGTCGGCATTGAACAAAAGCGGATAGTAGGTATGTTCCTTATTGGATAGCCAGGACCTGTCGTCGGTAATCCCCCAGAAGGTGACGCTGGTGATATTGATGCCGGCCCTTTCTTTCAGGCGGGTTAACATGGAGAACATACGGCGGTACTTTGAAGCCAGGTCCATCTTGCCAAGCAGGCTGTTGTCTTCTGTTTTGATGTCCAGTTCGGTGACCTGCAGCTCAATGGGGAGGGAGCTGTACAGGGTGATGGCCTCCTCAAAATCGGTCAGGGAGGTATCTATGGCGATATGCCCCTGCATGCCAAGGCCGTCCACCAATCCTTTTTCCGAAAGCGATTTTAATAGGTTGCGGATCAAAAAGAGCTTGTTTTTCAAATAGCAATTATAATCATTGTAAAACAGCTTTTGTTCCGGTGCGGCATATTTGCGCGCATAAGTGAACGCAAGCTCGATAAAATCATCGCCAAGGGTTTGAAACCAGAGATTGTTGGCTGTCCGGTAGCCAAGGGGATGCTTGTCGCCAGGCTCAATGGCCTCGTTCACCACATCCCAGGCATACACCACGCCGGGGTATTGTGTATTTACATGTTCCATCACATCATGGATGTAATTTTCCATACGCTTTTCCATGACGTCCCGTGCGGCAAGCGGAGCAGTTGCATCTTTTTCATAATTCGCACTGAAAAACCAGCGGGGCACCTGGCTATGCCAAACCAGCGTGTGGGCGCGCATGGTCATGCCATTATCCCTGGCAAAAGACAGAACCACATCCGCCCTTTGAAAATTCAGCGCTACCCGCGTTTTGTCACCGGCGGTCATTGTTTTGAAATGATCCATGACAAAATCGGCCTTCATTTCGTTTTCACAGGTAAGGCTGTTGAAATGACGGGTGATGACCTGAACGGCAGCATCCGATTTCAACCACATGGGGGATACGGCAGCGCCGATTTTAAAGAGGCCTTCATACTGCTGATAAAGGCTCGGCGCCTCTCCCGTTTTGAGATAAATTTGATATGCGTTCATGGTGTTCCCTTCTCCCTTTGCCATGGCAAAAGGACCGTTCACCAGGACCAGTATTGCCGCTATCCACAAAAGCCAACGAAATTTGCCGGCCACAGCGTATCCCCTCACTTCCTATCACTGGGCGGGATGACAGGACAACCTGTCATCCCGCCCATGTCTTGTTGATACACGTGCCGGTTGATTACTTGCCATTGGTGGCATCCAGGTATGCCTGCCACTGGGCCTTCATGGATTCCAGCTTCTCCGCGGGGGTCACGGCCCTGGCGGCCACATCCCAGTAGAAGTCCGGGCCCAGGTCGTAGCCTGTGACCAAAGAATGGTACCAGGTGACGGCATGGGCAGAATCGCGCATCATGGCCACGGTTTCGTCCACCGCGCGGGTATCGCGGTACTTGGCGTAGTAGCCGCTCTTCCAGTCATCTGTATCATCATAGCCGGGAGTGGGGTTGGTGTAAAGATCATAGGCGAAGGCAATCTTCCAGGCCCTGTCGGCATCGTAGCAGGCAGGGATTACTGATACGTTGTCTTCCCAGACGTTGACATACGTATCCATTCTGGGCCCCTTGGGGAACATGACGAAGCCGAAGTCGTCTTCCATGTTGCTGTTCAGGGCGCTGGCGTAGTAATCCTGGTGCACCTGCATCGCGGCCGCGCCATTTTGGAAGGAGGCCTCAAAGTAGTTCCATTCTGAGCCCTCGGGCTGCGGATACTCATAGTTCCTTAGCAGTTCCACGCCCCAGTTGGCGGCTTCAAGGAAGGCATCGCTGCCGGTGGCGTTAACGTACTTGCCGTTTTCATCGGGGCTTACAAAGCATGCGCCGTTGGAAGCCAGTGCCGCGCCAAGGAAGTGCGGGCCGAAGCTGCACAGCGCATATATATCTGTAACACCGTCGTTATTGGTGTCACGGCTGATCTTTTTGCACAGCGCTTCGAAGGCTTCCCATGTCCAGGTGCCATCCTTTTGCATGTCATAGAGAGATTCGGGATCAACGCCCGCTTCCTCCAGCATACGCTTGTTGAAGAATATGCCAGTGCGTGGTTCACCGGTCTCAGGCCGCATGCCAAAGATGCTGCTGCCCTTGGTCATAAGGGCTGTGGTGGCGTCGTTCCACTTGGGTTGGGTGAAATCAAGGCAATCGAGGGTGGCAAGGTCATAGAACAGGCCGCTGTTCATGGGCGCCGCCTGTGAACCGGGCCTGGTCAGGAACACGTAGTTTTCCGGGCCGCCGGTGGTGGCAAAGTTGGTAACAAACTCAGGCATGGTACCCCAGTCTGTAATGGCCATGCGCTTGATTGTAAAGTTGTAGGTGGATTGAATCCACTCACGGTATTCCGCGGTGGCTTCCTCCTGGGCGGTGGAGGGTTCGGGCTGCTCGGCAGCCGTCCACCAGTCGCCTACGATGATTTCCATGCCGCCAAGATCGACGGTCTTACCGTCCTTGTCCAGGATGATTTCCACGCCTTCATAGGGTGATTCCGCAGCGGCGGTGAGGCTTGTTGAGCCCAGCATCAACAGGGCAATCAGGACCAGCGCGATGAACCTTTTCATTGTTTTTCCTCCTTATCAAATTTGGTCAAACAGGGAAACAGGTGGACAGGAACGCTTGCCTGGCGGTCATCCCTCCTTTGAATTGATTCAACACGAACCCACCGCCCGAGGGCAATGATCCGTGTAAGGACTACATCTTGATACCTGTGAGGCTGATGCTCTGCACAAACCCGCGCTGGGCAAAAATGTACAACAGGACCAGGGGGGCGATTACCATCAGGGTGCCGGTGGATATGATCTGCTGCATATACGCCATCGATGCGCCGCCAGGCACGCCCAGGGTCAGGGAGACGTACTGGCTCAGCCGTTCACCCAGCCCTGAAACCTGCATCGACAAGAGGGTCGAGCCGCCCAGGAACAGATTGGAGTAAAACACATCCGTCCATTGCCATACGAAGGAGAAAAGAAAGCAGGATACGAGAATCGGCGTGGCATCGGGCAATATCACCCGCCAGAAGGTTTTGAAGGTGCCGCAACCATCCACGTAAGCGGCTTCTTCCAGGGACTTGGGTATGCTTGTGAAAAATTGCCGGATCATGTAGATGTACAGACCGTTTTTCAGCCCCATGCAGGTGAGGCACATCATCAGGTACGGCGTAATGGAACCTCTCAAGTTCAGCTTCTGGCCGCTGTTCAATGCGCTTATTAGGCCGAACATATCAAAAAAGCGGAAATGCAGATAAAGCGAGGAGGAAATGGTCTGAGGCGGAATGATGATCACCAAAACAACGCAAGCAAACCAGAGCCGCTTCAAGGGGAAATCAAACCTTGCAAACCCATATCCTACGAGCGTGCAGGCCGCGATTTGAAAGACCGACACCATCAGGCATACCCATAGCGTATTGATCAAGGCTTTGCCGTACAGCATCAATTGAGACGCAAGCTGGTAATTGGCCAGGGACAAATGCCGGGGGATGACGACGATGGTGGAATCATACAAATCGCTTTCCGCCATGAAGCTGACGGAAATTTTGTCCAGTATAGGCTGCAGTATCATAAAGCAAAGGCCGAACAGCAGCAGCGCACGTATCAGGCTGTAAGCTCTCTGCCGCACAGTCTTTTTCAAAAGATATCCGCCAGATTTTCTGTTTCGCACAAAAAAGCTGTCGGGAGCATGCCTGCCCGGCATGGTGTCATTCATACGTTTGCACCCCCCTTGATATGATGAGGGAACTGATGCCTACCAAAGCAATGGTCATGGCAAAATAGATCCACGACATGGCGGAGCTGAAGCCGTAGTTCAGATTGATCACCATTTCTTCGGTGATTTTCTCCATGATCTGGTTATCGGATTTCATGAAAAAATCAATGATCGTATAGATGATATTCACCACCAGTAGCGGAGACACAATGGGGAAGGTGATCTCCCAAAAGCTCTCCCACTTGGTACAACCCTCCACATCCGCCGCTTCATACAGCGTGGGGGAAATGGTTTGCAGGCCTGACAGGAACACTACGATTTGAATGCCCGAGGCAATCACGATGTCGTACACCGAATCCAGCAGTGTGAACACGATGTCAAAGGCGTGGCCGCCGATGCCGGTTAGCCGTAATATGGTGCGCATTTCGTTAGAGATGTCAAGGGTGCTTGCCGACTGGTTCACCATATCCCGTATGCCGGAAAGGAGCGTATTGCTCGATTCGAAGCCCACAAGCACGCCCGAGGCAAGGATCACCGGCAGAAAAAAGATGGCGCGGACCAATGCACGGCCCTTGAACCGCTGGTTCAAAACAAGGGCAATAACAAAGGCAACCACCAAGGTAGCCACAGAATGGCTGGACATTCGGCCCAGTTCTTCCACTAGCATTCTGTTGAACTCAGGGTCTATGGTAAAGGCTTTGATATAGTTGTACAGGCCAATATACACAGGCTCCTTGCCGGAAGCGCTGAGCTTTACATCGCAAAGGCTCATGTAGAAGGAGTCAATCAGCGGCCAGGCCATAAAAAATACAAAGCCGATGATAAAGGGCAATATGAACAGGGTCCCTGCTATGGACCTGCGGGCCTTGATTGTAAGCTGCCTGCCTCTCCTCATATTACTTCACCCCTTTCGCCTTATAGCTTCTCGGCGCAAGGACATTGCCGTCCACAACAGCTTGCTGCCTGCCATAATTAACATATACCTTCGTACCGTCCTGATAGGTGGTGATGGTCACATAATCATCATATTGTTTATGATCCACAATGGGCTGTTGAAACAGTCCGCCCAACTCATCATCATACCTTTGATAGATGTCCTTTGCCTTTTCAAACCACTGGGAGAAGGAAGAGCCGTAATATTCTGTGTAGAGGGTATCCTGCAGCACGGATGCTTCCGCCTTGATAAAGGCAAAGCTTAGCCCCGCGCCTGTTTCCGCGGAGTTGAGCAGCTCCTCCTCGAAATCACCGGCCATGTTCAGCGCTTCGCCGGTATAAGCTACATAGCCATGGAGCGCCATCTGGTAAAAGGGTACGTACGCATCCAATATGCTGTAAGGTGTGCCGCGCAGGTCCATGTTGGCAACAAGATCGGCATACGCCACCGCATACTCATTGCCGGCATTGATCAATACCTTTTGGCTGCCGGCTTTGACCTCTTTCAATGCTGCTTGCTGAATGGCAATATTTTGATCACGTGTAATGAAATCTTTGGGGTTAAAGTCAGACGAAAGCAGAAAGCCCGTATCCCGGAAGCTGATGCCATGTGCACCATATCGGACAGCGGCTTGCGCAAGCACATTCATATGGTCAAACGCCAGGGCCGGCTTTACAAGATAATAAGGTGTTTCCAATGGATCGGTGCCGTACCAGATGGTGGAGTATTCTCTTAATTCCACTTCCTCCCGCGTGGTGAATTTCGCGGCATCGCGATAGGCCATAAACCCATCCAACGGGCCGCTGTCATAGGCAAACTGTGTAACGCCATCCAGATACAATTCGATGCCGCTTTCAGCGCAGTATTCAGTCAAGCCGATTAGCTCTGCCTCGCTGCCAAGATCAGGCAGAAGAACAGCCTTGTTTAGCACCTTTTGCCTGATGCCGCCATTTAAAAAACCGGCATATTTTACGGAAATATTTTTAAATCCCGCATCCAAAAGAGCGGTGAGCATATCCCTTGCCTCCAGGTGGGTGGTCAGCTTATATGGCACAGAGGTCGGCAGCCCCACCCGCTGCAGCATTTTATCCACAGCGCCAACGATCTCTATCAGGACCGGGGTCGACGCATCCTCCCTGCGTGTCAGAAACGGGTACTTTTCCAACAGATAATCCTGATATGCTTTGGCCATGGATACATAACCGGGTGTTTCGACAAAACGGAAGCGCTGGCGGATGAAGCCTTGCGGCAAGGATTTTTCATACATCAGCACCGGCTGATTGGATTTTTGCGATACATCAAAGGAATCGGAATGCAAAAGCGTATAAGTGGCGTTGACGGTGTTGTAACTGTTGTAACGCCCTGATATGTCTGCCGCAATGCCGGCGCTGCCCGCACCATCCTCCAGGATGCAAAGGAAGGCGGAATCGCTTTGAGATATGCCGAATACCGGAAAGGCCGATCGGGTTTCGCTTACCACGGTCTTGCGCATGGTAGCATAATCCCAGCCGTAAATATTGGAATAATACGTATTTTGCGTAAGCTTGCCGTTGTTGAAGTGGATCAGGGCACCGCCGCCCTCCGGCACCAGCATGAACCCGTCATCGGCGATACCGCCCGCACCAAAATTCGGCAGCAGTGCAAGCCTTGTGATAGGATAGTTGGGCTTATACTCAATCTCATCATAAGGGACTTCCACCACCAAGTCGTTATCTACCAAACGGTAGATGAGTGTCACGTTGAATACGGGTTTATCGGTTGTGGACGCAGCGCTGGTGCGGGACATATCATAGACATAATCCTCAAAGGTATAGCCCGCCTTTTCCAGAAATGCTTCCACCCGCATTTTCAGGTAATCGGCTGTGCCGTCCCTGAGAATGTACAGCGGCTCCGTGGCAAGGTCGGGATAGTTTTTAAGCAGCTCTTCCTTGTTGTCGGTGGCACGCAGCTTGTTTATGTTAAGCTTGCGGTAATACTCCTTTGTCTGCTTGGCTTCGTTCTTCTCCATTCTGTCAAGAAAAGTATTCATGCGGGCTTCGGTGATGGCAATGGGGATCACAAATGCTTTGTTCACCTTGCCCAGGGAATATTTCACCTTTAGGAACCCATCTCCGGGTTCGATTTCATAAATCCCCTTTTCTATGCTGTAAGTATAGTTGTTGAATAACGTATTTACACCGTTGACGGTGCTGTACTCGATGGATAGGGTGGACTTGAGGTTGGCCTTGTCCGCTGGCAGTGCCATGGGATCACTGTCAGCCAGGGGAGGATTGGAATACCATACATGACCGTTATCCTTCTGGGTCACGGTAAAATGAGTGGTGTTAGGGTTAAGGGAAAAGAGCAAGCGGCCGTTTTCCAGGGTGTATGTCTTTTCACCTTCCGAGTAGCCGTACACCCGTATGGTGTTGTTATCTCCTTCCATACCCGTTTGAAACAATGGAATGAGAACAAAAACAGAAAGCAAGGCAAGCCCGGCAAGCAATATGGTGCCAAGGAGGGTGCTTTTCAACCATATCCGATTATTCATCGCAACCTCTCCTTCCGCTAATATAGCCTGAATGTGATCTCGCGGTACAGCGAGACGAAATAGTTGATTCCATTGATGACCAAATTGAAAAACAATAGAATCAAGAAAACAATCACCAGCATGCTGAAGATGGACATTACCGTAAAGAGGATGGTTTTCCCAAAGCTGTAATCATGAATCATCATCATGGCAATCACGATCAGGAATCCAGCCCAAACCATGGCAACTGAGTCAAGAACCATATAGAACGCGCCTTCATCGGCCGTGATGGCATTGCTGAGTATAATCATTGGCAACTGCAGCAATACGCTTGGGGTCATGGCATAGGCTGTCCCTATGTAGACATCCTTCAAACGACCCTTGCCGTCGAACAGCGTTGTCAACCCCCAATTGCCAAGGCAGAAAACGGCAAGGGGCAGCAGCACGGAAATAATTTGCTGAAGTATGTTTACCCGGGGCCAATAGACATTGAGAAACAGGAAGCTGGTGTACTGGAGACGAAGTATTCTTGTCAGCAGTGACAGAAACACGATAACGTTGGCCGCGGCCAAGGACCCACGCTTTTCGTGGGTCAGGTCCCAAAACCCGTCAAAGGGGTGCACAATCACGTATAGACAGTATCTTAGCGACCTGAAAAAGCGGTCGTAGCGGTTTCTGTCTAGCAGCTTTTCCCGCAGGCTATCGTAACGTGTCACGCTTCCTCCACCTCCCGTTTTATTTTTCTGATCCTGGACACTATGGGAGGCAGCACCATCAATAAGGCTAATGCAATGAAGATAAGCGCGCTATGTTCCTCTACCCATTCCTTGCGGTACAGCTTGAATGCTTCAGAGTAGTTTTCTCTGTCCCTGGTCAGCTTAAAATAGGCCATGGCCTCCTCATAGCGCTCCTGTCTGAGGAGCGCACGGCCAATGCCTATGAATGCCGGATCAAAATTGCCGTTCAGCCTAAGCACCTCCTGCCAGCTTTCGGCGGAACTATCATAGCTGCCCTGCCTGTATTCATGGATGGCTTTGTATATCAAGCTGCCATACGGGGTAGGTGTGAATATGGTGATGCTCGATTCCATGGAGTCCAGCACCAGCAAATCGTTGCCCATATGGTCGATGGCGACAGGCCGCCGGAAATATCCTGCCATGTTTCCGATACCTCCGAAGACCCACAAAAGCCTGCCCTGCTGATCATAGCCGAACAGCCTGCCGTGTATCCTGTCCGTTACGACATACACATCATTGTCCAGTACCGTGATATCCGAAAAGCGGGATGGCCCGGCATAGTCGGTGACCGTATCCCATTGCAAATCACCGATAGGCGGATATGTACCGTTTTTGATCAAAATGTCAGCACCAAGGCCATTGATGCGGCGTATGGGCTTTGCCTGGTCATCCATAAGCTCATTTTCGCTGAAAACACCCGTTACGCAGTAAATGAAGCCATCTTGGTCAATGGTGAGGTTGTCATACTCAGTAGGCACAAAGGAAGCCTGCTGGGCCCGCTGTTCCCTGGTGGATAAAAGGCGCCAGATGTAATCGTACCACATAAACTTTACCGTGCTGGCCCCAATGAACCCTGCGAAGGTACCATCGCTTTCATACTTGATCATGCCCTTGTTCACATTCCTGCAAAGAACGAAGCCACGGCCTGTTTTGTCTGCCACCACCTTGACGGGCAGGAAGGAAAGGCTTGCGTCAAAGGTGGCATCGCCGGGCCTTGTAAAGGCCATCAGGAATTGGAGATCCTTGTCAAGCTTCACCACACGCTTGTTAGTGAAGTCACAGATGAACATCTCTCCAGCTTCCGACACAAAGATGTCATAGGGCGAGGAGAATGCAAGGGGAGAGGCAGCGCCGGTAAAGGAGCTGATGATGCGCTTCACACGGTAGCGTTTCTCCGAATGCTCAATCTCCAGGATACGGTTGTTCCCTGTATCGCAGATATATATCATGTTTCCGCGCACAAACAACCCCTGAGGTGCTTTCATGGGGATGTCCAGCCCCAAAAGACTGCTGGTCAAGACGGTTTCCACGCGGTATGGATCGGGGGATTCCCTCAGATCGCCCCAGTAATCGTATGTATATGTATAAGTGGTGTCGTAACCATCCTTGGCAAGGGCCGGGAAAACGGCCGCTGTGAGCCATACGGCCAGCAAAAGATGCAGGATGCGCCTATACCTTTTTCCCATAGCGATCCTCCTTTCCTTTGCATCAGTCTTTCAGCCCCGAGGTTGCCATGGTTTCCAGAATCCGGCTTTGGGAAAATATGAAGGTGGCAATAGGCACCAACATCACAACCACAGTGACGGCAGCGGCCTGTCCGGCTCTGGCAACACCGCCGCTTTGTATTTGCTGCAGCGCGTAGACCAGCATCTTCTTGGCCTCGGAATAAACCACTGTGGATGCTCTTGCGTTCCACAAGCCCTGAACTGAAAAAATAATCAGCGTCAGGGTGGCTGGCATCACGTTGGGCATCACAATCTGCCAAAGGATGCGCATTTCCCTGGCTCCGTCCATCTTGGCCGATTCTATAAGGGAGGCGGGAATGCCCTCCATGAACTGCTTCATCAAAAACAATCCGATAGGCGCAGCGAATGCGGGCAGGATTACCGCCCAGTAGGTATCAATCATGTGAAGGCGGCTCATGACAATGTAATTGGGGATGGCTGTTACATAGCCATTGAACATGAGGGCGACCACGACGATGGAGAAAAAGGTTTTCCTGCCCGGGAAATCGTATTTGGCAAGCACGAAAGCCGCCATGGAGGCAATGAGCAAATGCCCTGCCGTGCCCACCACCGTAATGAAAACCGTATTCATCAGATAACGGGAGAAAGGCACCCAGGATTGGCCAAGCGTTACCATCAGATCACTGAAATTGGAAAGCGTGGGGTTTTTGGGAAAGAGCCTGGGGGGAAAACGGAACAGCTCATCCAGGGGCTTTAGGGCACTGGAAACGGAGAACACCAGTGGAAAGACCATCAATAGGCCCGTTAACAAAAGCATCAGATAGATGAAAAAGTCACCGGCCCGGGAACGGTTGGGCTTTCTGCGCCGCACAAGGCTATGGTGCGGACCATGGGCGTGTTGAACCAATTTGTGCTTTTTGGCGACGCCGGCAACTGTGCTCATGTGCCCACCTTCCTAAGCCCTGACTGGATTAATTTGTTGCAGATGATCATCACAAAGAAAAGAAGCGTGGCAATCGCGGAAGCATAACCCATTTCAAAGCGGGTATAACCATAATCAAACAAATGGGTAACCACCGTGTGTGCCGCGTAATCGGTGCTTGGGTAGCCGGCCAGCGCCATGGGTACATCGGCAACGCCAAAGGCCTGGGTGATGGACATTACCGCGCCGAACATGAGCATGGGCTTCATGTTGGGCAAAGTGATGAAGTACAGTTCCTGCCAACGATTGCGGATGCCGTCCACATAGCCTGCTTCATACTGAGCCCTGTCCACACCCTGAAGACCGGCCACAAAAGCAAGAAAACCCGTTCCCATGCTCATCCACAAGATGACGGTAATGATCACCGGCATGATGTACTTGGCATTGATCAGCCAAAGAACGGGCGCATTGAGAATGCCTTGGTGCATGAGGAATGCGTTGAGGTAACCGTAGGCATCCCCTCGGAAAATAATGCCGAAAATATAGTAAGCGTTTCCGGCGATGCTTGGGATGTAGAATACAACGACGGCAAGAGTCCGAAGCCATCGGGGCAGCTCGTTGATGAACCAAGCGAAACCGAAGGAGAGCATGTATCCGATGGGGCCTGTGATGACGGCAATCAAAAATGTGTTTTTGACGGCAATCAAAAAGACATCGTCCTGAAGAAGCAAGTTGATATAGTTCAAAAATCCGATAAAGCGGGGCGGCTCAAGTATGTTGAAATAGGTGAAGCTATAATTGATGGATGTAAGCATCGGCAGGATAAAGAATGTGAGAAAAAGCAACGCGTATGGCAGTAAAAACAAATAGCAAACCTTCGCCTGTCTGGCTTTGTACCAGGCGATGGCGGCCCGTTTGCGCTTGAGCTTGGCATATTTTTGAATCAATGGCTGATACATGCCTTTGCCTCCCTTACTTGCCGTCAAGACCGAATTCCATGCGCTTTTTCACAAGTTCCTCATTGATGATCCTGGCATAATCCTGCAGGGTTTCCCTGGGATCCAGCTTATCGGCAACCACCTTGCGCACGGCATTCACCAGATGACGGCTTGTAAAATAGCCGCCGGCCACCTCCCGAAAGCCTACCGCCTGCTCCATCTGTCTTTTGATGATCTCCATCTGCTCAGCGCTCCAGGCCAACTGCTGGAATGCCTGCTTGTTGGCTGTGGGATACCGGGCGGAGGCTCCCAGCACACTCTCGATCTCCCTTCCGAAGCGCACCTGGCTTTCTGCGCTGACCCACCACTTCATAAACGTCCATGCGTTGTTTTTTACCAACTGGTTGTCCGTTGCAATCATCATGCAGCTGGCGCCTTGCGAATGAACGGCATGATCGATATACACATTGCCGTCCTTGCCGGTTTTTTCCACCCCCGGCAAAACGGTAAAGCCCCACAACCCGCGAATTTCAGGCGCAGATACAGCCAGGATGTTGAATGTGGTGTAATCGGCGATGCCCAGAGGCATTTCCCCAGAGCGGAAGCGGCTGGGAAAATCGAAGATGGAGGGAAGGCCGTAATCCGTATACAGGGAGGTATACAGCTTGAAGGCGCTCACGCCGGCTTCACTGTCAATAACTGTTCTGGAACCCTCGGCATTGTAGATCGCCCCGCCGTTTTGATAGGTCATGGCATACATGGCAAACAGGTTTTGTGTGTTAAGGTCCGGGAAGGGTATGCCAACCGTCATGTTGTTCCCCTGGAGGGTGGGCAGCATGGCGATGAGCTCCTCCCATGTCTTTGGCACGGACAGACCAATCT
>JAEZLW010000147.1 GCA_023415145.1 Bacillota bacterium
AAGTATTGGAAGGGCTGGAGGCTGTCCGCAAACGCCCCGGCATGTACATTGGCTCCACCGATGTCAGGGGCCTGCATCATTTGGTGTATGAAATTGTTGATAATTCCATTGACGAAGCCCTGGCAGGCTATTGCACCGATATCCATGTGACCCTACACAAGGATATGAGCGTCAGCGTCAAAGACAACGGCCGCGGCTTTCCAGTGGGCATTCATCCCAAAATGGGTAGACCGGCAGTAGAAGTTTGCTTGACCGTGCTCCATGCCGGCGGCAAGTTCGGCGGCGATGGCTATAAAGTATCCGGCGGCCTGCACGGCGTCGGCGCTTCCGTGGTGAACGCCCTGAGCAGTAGATTGATGGTGCAGGTTTATCAGGACGGCAAAGTCTATCAGCAGGAATACGCCCGAGGCAAGATTCTGTATGATTTAAAAGTGATCGGCCAGACCGACCGCACCGGCACTACCATTCAATTTTGGCCGGATGTGAAAAGCCCAGAGGTTCCCGACGGCGTGTTTGAAACGGGAGACTTACAATTTGACGTGCTCTCTACCCGCATGCGGGAAATGGCATTCTTAAACAAAGGCGTGCGCATTATCTTAACAGATGAGCGGCCTGATGAACCCGTGGAAAAAAACTATCACTACGAGGGCGGCATCCGTGAGTTTGTTAAATACCTAAACCGCAATAAAGAGGTGCTATTCCCGGAGCCCGTCTATATTGAGGGTGTTAAAGGCACAGTCACGGCAGAAATCGCATTGCAGTACAACGACAGTTTTGCCGAAAACATTTATACCTTTGCCAACAACATACATACCCCCGAGGGCGGCACCCACTTAATGGGCTTTAACAGCGCACTCACCAGGGTGATCAATGATTATGGCCGTAAGTATAAGGTATTGAAGGAAGCCGACACCAACCTAAAGGGCGAGGACGTTCGCGAAAGTCTGACGGCCATCGTCAGCGTAAAGTTGGTGGAGCCTCAGTTTGAAGGTCAAACCAAAAGCAAATTGGGTTCCAGCGAGGTTCGCGGCATTGTAGATTCCCTGGTGTCCGAACAGCTTTCCACCTATCTTGAAGAAAACCCTTCCATCGCCAGGGCAATTATGGATAGGTGCTTAGGCGCCGCCCGGGCCAGGGAAGCCGCCCGCAAGGCGAGGGATTTGACACGCCGCAAAACAGTGCTGGAATCCGCCAGCCTGCCCGGCAAACTGGCTGACTGTTCCGAGCGTGATCCCAGCAAGTGCGAGATTTACTTGGTAGAGGGCGACAGCGCCGGCGGCAGCGCCAAGACGGGCCGCGACAGGCACTTCCAGGCCATCCTGCCCCTGCGCGGCAAGATTCTAAATGTTGAAAAGACCAGGCTGGATAAGGCCCTTTCCAATGCGGAAATCAAGGCCATGATCACAGCCTTTGGCTGCGGCATCGGCGACGATTTTAACACGGAAAAGCTGCGCTATCACCGCATTGTCTGCATGACCGACGCCGATGTGGATGGCAGCCATATCCGCATCCTGATGCTCACCTTCTTCTACCGCTATATGCGCCCCCTTATAGAAAAGGGCTTTGTGTACATTGCCATGCCGCCCCTGTACAAGGTAACAAAGCAAAAGCAGGAGTATTACGTCTACAATGACGCCGAGCTGGAGCAGCTTCTGCAGCGCATTGGACGCGACCCCAAGCCGGAGATACAGCGCTACAAGGGCCTTGGCGAAATGAGCAGCGAGCAATTGTGGACCACCACCATGAATCCGGAAACCCGAACCATGATGCGGGTGAGCGCTGAAGACGCCATGGCCGCCGATGAGGTGTTTACCCTTTTGATGGGCGACAAGGTGGAGCCGCGCCGGGAGTTCATTGAGGAAAACGCCACGCTGGTCACCGATCTGGACGTATAAACAAAAATGACTTTGTCATTTTTGTTTACTGCACTTTTGCCTATAGCCT
Organism: Bacillota bacterium; assembly: GCA_023415145.1. Classification (GTDB taxonomy): domain Bacteria; phylum Bacillota; class Clostridia; order Christensenellales; family Aristaeellaceae; genus JAEWAH01. The sequence goes on from JAEZLW010000147.1 coordinate 1,945, forward strand.
TTCACAGCGGTCTTCGCTACGCTTAACCGCCGCAGGGCTATGGCCGGCAAAAAGTGTTCAGAATGTTTGCTTCGCAAACGACCCGCGCGCGTAGGCTGTGCCGGGCGACACGATTGCAATGGAATGGGCTCCGCCCCTTCCAGGCATCCCCGATAATTGGTTCCGGCTTCTTTAAGCGCTAATGAGGTGAAAGCATGATCGAGGATCGTTTGATACCCATCAACCTGGAAGACGAAATGAAGCGGTCGTTTATTTCCTATGCCATGGCCGTCATCATCAACCGGGCGCTGCCCGACGTTCGGGATGGTTTGAAGCCCGTGCACCGGCGCATACTCTACGCCATGAACGAACTGGGCATGACGCCCGATAAGCCCTACCGCAAGTGCGCCCGCATCGTGGGCGACGTGCTGGGCAAATACCACCCCCACGGCGACACCGCGGTATATGACGCCATGGTGCGCCTTGCCCAGGATTTCTCCACCCGCTATTTGCTGGTGGAAGGCCAGGGTAATTTCGGCTCGGTGGACGGCGACGGTGCAGCCGCCATGCGTTATACCGAAGCCCGCATGAGCAAGCTTTCCGTGCACTTGATCGGTGAAATCGATAAGGACACGGTCGATTTTTATCCCAACTTTGATGAGACACTGATGCAGCCCTCCGTACTGCCCAGCCGTTATCCGAACCTTTTGGTCAACGGCTCCAGCGGCATCGCCGTCGGCATGGCCACCAACATCCCGCCCCACAATTTGCGGGAAGTGGTGAATGGCGTCATCTGCATGATCGATAACCCTGACGCCAACCTGGATGATCTCATGGAGCATATCAAGGGCCCCGATTTCCCCACCGGCGGCGCCATCCTTGGCCGCAGCGGCATCCGCGAGGCGTACCATACCGGCCATGGCCGCATCATCACCCGGGCAAAGTCTGATATCGAGCCTATGCCAAACGGCCGCAACCGCATTGTGGTCACAGAAATCCCCTACATGGTCAACAAGGCCCGCCTGGTGGAGAAGATTGCTGAGCTGGTGCACGAAAAGCGGTTGGAGGGCATCTCCGATATCCGGGACGAAAGCGACCGCAAGGGCATGCGCATCGTGCTGGAGCTGAAAAAAGACGTTCAGCCCATCATCGTTCTGAACTATCTGTACAAGCATACGCAAATGCAGGAAACCTTCGGCGTCAATATGCTGGCGCTGGTAAACGGCAGGCCCCAGGTGCTGTCCCTTCGGGAAATGCTGTACCACTACATCGAGCATCAGAAGGATGTTGTCACCCGCCGCTTAAAATACGATCTGGACAAAGCCCAGCAAAGAGCTCATATCCTGGAGGGGCTCTTAAAGGCGCTGGACCATATCGACGAGATTGTGCACATCATCCGCACCAGCAAGGATACGCCCACAGCCCGGCAGGCGTTGATAGATACCTTCGAGTTCTCGGAAAAGCAGGCTCAGGCCATTCTGGATATGCGTCTGGCCCGTTTAACCGGCCTGGAGCGGGAGCGTTTGCAGGAAGAATTCATGGAGCTGCAAAAGACCATCACAGAACTCAATGCCATCCTGGCGGACGAAAAGCTGCTTATGAACGTCATCAAGCAGGAGATCATCGCCATCCGTGACAAGTTCGGCGACGACCGGCGCACGGAGCTGACCGCCATCGAAGGCGAAATCGATGTAGCTGACCTCATCCAGCAGGAGGACATGGTGGTCACCCTCACCCACTTTGGTTACGTCAAGCGCTTGCCCAAATACACTTACCGGGCACAAAACCGGGGCGGCAAGGGCGTTATGGCCATGACCACCAGGGAAGAGGATTACGCGGAGCAGCTGCGCGTGATGAACACCCATGACGATATCATGTTCTTCACGAACCTTGGCCGGGTGTATACGCTGAAGTGCTATCAAATCCCGGAGGCCGGGCGCACCGCCCGCGGCACCGCCATTGTGAATCTATTACAGCTTACCGGCGGCGAGAAGGTCACCTCCATGATCCCCGTGCCGGAGGATACCGAAAACCACTTCCTGATGATGGCCACCCGGGATGGCATGATCAAGAAAACACCCATGGCGGAGTTAGAGAACCTTCGCAAAAATGGCCTGATTTCGATCATCCAGATAGAGGGAGACGAGCTCGTGGATGTGGAGCTCACCGACGGAGCGCGTGAATTGCTCATCGGCAGCCGCCTGGGCAAGGCCATCCGCTTCAATGAAAGCTATATCCGGGCCATGGGCCGGGCCAGCATGGGCGTACGCTCCATGCGCCTGGAGGAGGGCGATACCGTTATCTCCATGGCCGTCATCGAGGATGGCGCTCAGGTTCTGGGCATCACCGCCAATGGTTACGGCAAGCGCACCGAGGTCGATGAGTACCGGGAGCAGGGCCGCAACGGCAAGGGCATCATTGCCATGAACCTTACCGACAAAACAGGTCCCCTGGCAGCGCAGCTTCTGGTGCGGCCGGAGGAGGATATCCTGCTCATTACCGACGATGGCACCATCATCCGCACCAGCGTGAACGATATCCGTGTCTGTGGCCGCAATACCCAGGGCGTGCGCCTGATGCGCGTCGCCGAGGGCAGCCAGGTGGTGGGCGTCGCCCGCGCCGAGGCCGAGGAGGAAGAGGACACGGTGGAGAACGGGCAGGAAACGGAAAACGGGAACGAAGAGTAAGGATTGTTTTAACGGGGAGGGTGTCTTTTGAAAAAGCCACCCTCCCCGAACCCTACCCAGAAAACTTCATTCGGGACATCAGTCATAGGGGACACAACTCCATCAGTACGTATTTTTCACAAATAGATAAACCAAATGTCCCTTTCTCCTTCGGAATATAACCTAATTATGGCCGCCGAAGGTCCAGGGCGATCGGAAAGCCCTGGTCGCACCCGCAGGTGCGAAACCCTTCTCCTTAATAACAAAAGATAGCCTGAATAACGAAGGATGGTGTTTATATGGCCCTCCATTTACAGCGCTTAACCCCCGAGGATAGCCCCGGCATCTACGCCCTCACCCAAGCAATCCCCAGGGAGGAAAACGGCTTCCACAACACCGCCAGCGGTCTTTCTCCCGAAGAATTTCAAAAATGGCTGATACAGCAGCACGACATATCCCAAGGCATTGGCCTTGCGGAAGGCTGGGTACCCCAAACCATCTACTGGCTCTACGACGGCGAAAAGCCCGTGGGCATGTGCAAGCTGCGGACCCAACTCACTGAGGCACTACTACAAAATGGCGGAAACATCGGCTACGCCATCGCCCCCTTCGCCCGGGGAAAAGGCTTTGGCAAAGAGCAGTTGCGCCTGGTGCTTATGGAAGCAAAAAAGAACGGGCTTTCCAAGGTTCTGATCACCATCCACAATGACAACAAGGCCTCCATCGGCGTGGCCCTGGCCAACGGCGGAGTCATTGAAAAAGTGTCGGAGGAAGAGCATTATATCTGGATCAATATCTAGCTGAAAAAACAAACCGCCATCCAAGTCAAGGATGACGGTTTGTCTGATTTACAGGCTGTATTTTCCCTCCGCCTATTCCGCCTTCAATTCCCCCAGCGGCCTGATATACCGCTTATCCGCCCAGAAATACAATATGACACACAGCACCAGCGATACCATCTCCGCCATGGGAACGGCCCACCAGACGCCGGCCAGACCAAACGCCCTGGACAAAAGGAATGCCGCGGGCAACAGTACCAACAACTGTCGGACCAGCGATATAAAAAGGCTCAGCATGCCGTTGCCGATGGCCTGAAACGTCGTGGAGAGGATAATGCCTCCCGCCGCCATGATAAATGCCAGGGAAATGATGCGCAAGGCCGGAACGCCTACCGCAAGCATTTCGGGTGTGGCGTCAAACAGGGACAGAAGGAAGCCCGGTACCAGCCAAAAGGCCAGCGTGCCCACCACCATGATGCTGCCTGCATACAAAAGCGCTACCTTTACAGCTTCATGAATGCGCTTTACGTTTCTGGCGCCGAAATTGTATCCCACAATCGCAACCAGGCCGCCGGTCAGCCCAAACACAGGCATGAATACAAAGCTTTGCAGCCTGAAATACAAACCGATCACAGCCACCGCTACACCACTTAATGAGGCCAAAATCAGGTTCAGCATCATGATCATGGCAGACCCTACGGTTTGAATAATCATGCTGGGAAAGCCAACCCGATAGATTTCCCGAATGACCTCGCCTTTGGGCCAAAAGCCCCGCACATGCAGCCGCAATTCCTTGTTCCGCGTTTGATTGAGAACAATGGCCAAAAGCATGGATACGATCTGGCTGATTACCGTTGCTGTGGCCGCGCCGGAAACGCCCATGGCTGGAACAATGCCCCATCCGAAAATGAAAATCGGGTCCAGAATCATGTTCAGTATTGCGCCGGTCAACTGCACGATCATGTTGTAAATGGTGATGCCGGTGCCCTGCATGACGCGTTCAATGGCAATCGCTGTAAAGATGCCAAAGGAAAAAATCAGGCAGATGCGAAGATAATCGGAGCCCATCTGAAGCGTTGTAGCGTCCTGGGTAAAACCACGCATAAACGTACCGCTGAAAAAGAAACCGAACAATGCAAAGAAAACCCAACCCAAAAGTTGCAGAAAAACGCCGTTAACCGCCGCGTCATGGGCATCATCCCTGCGCTTTTCACCCAGCCGGCGGGAAATCAGGCTGTTCATGCCGACGCCTGTACCAATGGCAACGGCGATCATGAGCATCTGTACGGGAAAGGCCAGCGCCAGAGCGCTCAGCGCTTGCTCTTTTTCCGCCAGGCGGGCTACATACGCGCTGTCTACAATGTTGTACAGCGCCTGGATCAGCATGGAGAGCATTACGGGAGAAGAGATTTTCAGTATCAGCCGTGGAATGGGCATCGTGCCCATCCGGGCCGACGAATGGTGTTGCATGGAAAAGTGCCTCCGTTTCATGTATTGCCTGTCCATCATAACATACTTAAAAATGGTGTGCAAAGGAAGAATTATAATGCACACATTAAAAAAGGACTAGAAAAAAGGAGTTCCCTCTCCCGTATCGGGAGAGGGATTCTTGTTTACATCGCCTTTTTAAGCCTTCCGATCCCATCCTCCACCCGGCGCAGGGTTTCATCCTTGCCCAGCAGATACGCGATCTCAATGGCCCCGCCGGGAGTATTCATTTGGCCGCTGATGGCAATGCGCAGCGGCCACAAAACCGCACCGTTCTTCCTGCCGCTTTGTGCAATGGCGGCCATCACCGCCTCGTGAATGGAAGCTTCCGTCCAGTCGCTTATCCCTTCCAGCACAGGCTTCATCATTTCAAGCGCATCCAGGGATACGGGCACATCTGTTTTCATCTTTTTGTGGGTATAAATTTCCAGGTCGTACTCCGGCAATTCCTTAAGGAACCGGACCATGTCGGGCACACGATTGAATACCTCGGTGCGCCCCTGCATCAGCTCCGCCAGGCGGCGGTAATCCATACCCTTGCCGGAGAGCACCTGGTCAAACCATGGGGTGACCTGTCTCACATACTCCTCAAAGTCCATCTTGCGGATGTACTCGCTGTTGAACCAGGTAAGCTTCTCCATGTTGAAGATGGCGGGAGCCTTGTTCAGCCCCTTCAGGTCAAATGCCTCCTTCAGTTCCTCAAGGGTAAAGAACTCCCTGTCGTTCCCCGGGCTCCAGCCCAGCAGCGCGATGAAATTGATGATGGCATCCTTCACATAGCCCATGTTCAATAAATCTTCAAAGGAGGGGTCGCCATGGCGCTTGGAAAGCTTGCGGGTGGCATCCTTCATCACCACCGGCAGGTGCACATAGGTGGGCTTCTCCCAGCCGAAAGCCTCATACAGCAGGTTGTACTTGGGCGTGGAAGACAAATACTCCGTACCCCGCATCACGTGGGTAATGCCCATCAGATGGTCGTCGATGACGTTGGCAAAGTTGTAGGTAGGCAGCCCATCGGCCTTGATGAGCACGTTGTCGTCCAGTATGTCGCAGGCTGTTTCCACATGGCCGAACAGCGCGTCCTCAAAGGAGGCTATGCCTGTTTCCGGAATATTCTGGCGGATGACGAAGGACTCCCCCGATGCCATACGGGCTTTTGCTTCCTCACGGCTTATATGCAGGCACTTTTTGTCATACTTGAAGGTCTCACCTTTTGCCTGGGCGGCAGCCCGCCGCTCCTCCAGCTCTTCCCTGGTGCAAAAGCAGGGATACGCCGCGCCCTTTTCTATCAGCTCCATGGCATAGGGCAGGTACAAATGCTTGCGCTGGGTCTGGATGTATGGGCCATAATCGCCCCCCACATCCGGCCCCTCGTCGTAATAAAGCCCTGCCGCCCGCATGGATTTGTAGATCAGCTCCACCGCACCGGGAACCTCCCGCTCCTGGTCGGTATCCTCAATGCGCAGGATAAATGTGCCATTGTTCTTTTTTGCGTACAAGTACGTATATAACGCTGTCCTTAGGCCCCCAAGGTGCAAATACCCCGTGGGGCTGGGCGCAAACCGCGTGCGAACCATAGAACCTCCTTTGTGCAGGGGTTCCACCCCTGCACCCCGCCAAAGGATTTCATCCTTTGGAATCCTCTTTTTTTGATCTGGAAATATCTCTTTTCAACCTCAGTGGCATAGAACGCAACTGAAGGGTTTCGCGTCTGCGGATGCGACCAGGGCTTTCCGACCGCCCTGGACCTTCGGATGCAGACTATTTTTATATCCTTTATTATCCGATTCTCCACGTGTCTTCAGTCATGGGGATTCCAAAGGGATGTATTCCTTTGGAAGGAGTCCAGGGGACAACGTCCCCTTAGGGCAAAAGCATCTAATCCCTATTTTTCCCATTACCCGGTTCGCATCCTCCTCTTTGGTCCAGGGCCCGTCTCCCATCTGGCTCAATCAGCGCATTACTCGCTGCCGCTCATACTGCTTGTTTCACCAGCCTCCTCCGCCTCGCTTCATCCGCCACAAGCGGCGCTTCGGCTACGGAGCCCTGGTCGTTTAAGGGGGATATGGGGAGTGCAGGGGGGAGGTAAGGGGGGAAATCGAAATCCCCCTACTCCCTCCTGCCGTTCGCAACGTATCGGGCTTCACTTGTTCAGTACCACTTGCTTGGGGGGTATGCTGGAGTCCTGGATCATAGGAGAATTACTCTCTTGTTCTTAGGAGCATTAAATAAGACCGCCCTGAGCATCCCCTGGCTATTTATTGACTTTCGCCCAGCTATCCTTCAGGCTGACGGTGCGGTTGAAAACGGACAACTCCACGGTGGAATCCGGGTCCTTGCAGAAGTAGCCCATCCGCAAAAACTGGAAGGTGGAACCAACTTCAGCGGCAAGCAGCGCCGGTTCCCCAAATCCATGGGCAACAACCAGGCTGTTCTTGTTCAGGCGGCTGATGAAATCCTTCTTGGCGGAAACCACCTTATCCGATGTTTCGTCATCCTCTTCTTCCTGATCGTTTTCGTCGGCCAGCAGCGGCTCGTACAGCCTTGCTTCCACCGGCACGGCGTCTTCGGCATTCACCCAGTGCAGCGTACCCTTTACCTTGCGGGAAGCGCCCTCGCTGCCGCTGCGGCTGTCCATATCGACGGTGCAGCGAAGCTCCACCACGTTCCCTGATTCATCCTTTACGCATTCATCGCAGCGGATGATATAGGCGCCTTTCAAGCGGACCTCACCGCCTGGGAAGAGACGGAAGAATTTCTTCACCGGCTCTTCCATGAAATCTTCCTGTTCAATATACAGCTCCCGGCCAAAGGTCACCTTCCTGGTTCCCATCTCGGGATGATCCGGGTGGTTCTCCATCTCAATACGATCGGTCTTTCCCTCAGGCCAGTTTGTGAGCACCACCTTCAAGGGATTCAAAACAGCCATGACCCTTGCGGCCTTTTCTCCCAGATCCTCCCGCACGCAATGCTCCAGGAAGGCAAAATCCACCACGCTATTGGCCCGGTTGAGACCAACCCGTTCAACGAAGCTCCGTACGGCAAAGGCCGTATAGCCCCGGCGGCGCATGGCGCACAGGCTGGGCATCCTGGGATCGTCCCAGCCGGTAACGAATCCTTCCTCCACCAGCCTGCGCAAATAGCGCTTGCTCATGATGGTACGGGTGATATTCAAACGCGAGAACTCTATTTGACGCGGGCGGCCTGGAAGCAGGTGCGCAGATTTCTCCACAACCCAATCATACAAAGGCCGGTGATCATCATACTCGATGGAACACAAGGAATGAGTCACGCCCTCCAGCGCGTCGCCGATAGGATGGGAATAATCGTACATGGGATAGATGCACCATGTTTTCCCCGTGCGGTGATGCTCCTTGTAGAGGATGCGGTACATGGCCGGATCGCGCATGTTGATGTTGGGAGAGGCCATATCGATCTTCGCACGGAGGATATACCGGCCTTCCTGAAACTCACCGGCCCGCATGCGGCGGAACAAGTTAAGGCTTTCCTCTACCGGACGGTCGCGCCATGGAGAGTTTTTGCCGGGAGACGTCAGCGTGCCCCGGTATTCCCGCATCTGTTCCTGGGTGAGCTCATCCACATAGGCCAGGTCGCGCTTGATCCAATCCTCCGCGATCTCGTAGCACTTTTCATAGTAGTCGCTGGCGAAATAGAGCCCGCCCTTCCATTCAAAGCCCAGCCAACGGATGTCCTCCATGATGCCTTCTACGTATTCGGTTTCTTCCTTGGCCGGGTTGGTATCGTCAAAGCGCAGGTTGCAAAGCCCGCCAAACCTTTCTGCCGTGCTGAAATCCGCCACCACCGCCTTGCAGTGGCCGATGTGAAGATATCCGTTGGGTTCGGGAGGGAAACGGGTGTGCACGCGCTGGTAACGGCCTGCCGCCAAGTCTTGGTCGATGGCGTCCCAGATAAAATTGGTCCGTGCTGCTTCGTTTTCCATAAGATTACCTCCCGCTTTTCAAAGTTGTTCTTTGTTTGTTTTTCCACAAAAATGGTGGATTGCATCATTATATCCGCAGTTGTCTGAAATTACAAGACGAGCCCAAATGTTTTCGTATCAAATATGCGTTTAGCCCATTCCTTTCCCTACCCTTCCAATCTTTTGCAGACTGCTTCCCTGCCAATGATATCTCCCTCACAATATGCGTTTATGCTGAAACCGTCAAATTGTAAAGGAGGATATATT
>JAEZLW010000013.1 GCA_023415145.1 Bacillota bacterium
GTGCAGGGGACAGTGTCCCCTGCTACTCCCTAAAGGGATCGGTCTGAGTGCCGGTACCTTTTGTGAAGAAAAGCGTATCCAGCTTCAGCCGGATGGCGGGGCGGACGCCGGTTTGCACATCGTCAAAGCGAAGGCCAGGGCTGTACACCGCGCCATTGTAGTAGACGATGGCCTGGCAATTATCGCCGGTGCCCTTGGTATTCAGCCACCACCAGCCTGAACCGGAGGTGGAAGCGTGCAGCCCCTTGGCCAAGGCATACGCCGTTCCCTGGCATTGCCGGGCAGCGTCGTTTGCAAAGCCCAGCGCGGGGTTTTGCACATCCTCCTTGGCAAGAAGGAACACCTTGCCCTGGGTGCCATATTGGCTGATGGCCGCCAGCTCATTTGCAGTGAACGCCTCACTGGCAAACGCACCGTTCAGGAAGGTTTGCAGGCTGCTGCCGGTGAAGCCTGTGAAGCTTGTACCCGTTTCCATGGCCGCGGTTTCCAGAACCCTATCCGAAAGGAGCATCGCCGTTCCGTTTTCCACAGACAAAACGCGCCAGAGTATGGGGGTTTTGCCGCCGCCCGTTTCCTGGGGGTATGTGCCCAGGGAAACATACTGCCAGCTTTCCTGATAGCCCCGAAGCTTCAGGTTGATGTCATAGCGCCCGCGCAGGTCCTGCGCCCGCCGGGCTGCGTCGGCGTAAGTATCCAGCGCTTCATACATGGCGATGGCCTCTTGCACCTTTTGAAAGCCGCCTTCCTTCTGGTTGGCCTCTGCCGCCTTGTAAAGCTCCAGCCGGCAGCTATCCGCCATCATGGCGCTGTCCCGAAAGCTGCCCAGCGCCGCAAAGGCTTCCAGCGCTCCTTTGTAATCCTTGATCCTCAGAAGATTTTGGGCGGTTTGGTATTCCTTGGACAAAATGGCCTGCTGGCATGCTTCCGCCCGCTGCCGGCTGTCACTGTAGCTTCCCAGCGCCAGGAAGCCTTCCATGGATTTTTGATATTCCCCGGCGATGAACAGCGCCTGTGCGGCCTCGTACGCCTTTTGGGGAATCATGGCGGTGCAGTTTTCCATGCGCCGCACGCTGTCCCGGAAGGAGCCAAGCGCCTGATAGGCGTTCTGGGCGGAGGCGTAGTCCTCATCCTGCTCCAGGCGCTTTGCCTCTACATACTTTACATACAGCTCGCTGCTTTTGAAATCACCCAGGTTCTCAAAATCCGTTTGGGCAAGGGTATACTCCCCTTTTTCCAGCGCCATCAGCCCGGATACGTACAGCACATACTTGCCGGAATCCCAGTACTCGCCTAGCAGCTCAAACTCGTACAGCGCCGCCTCATACTCCCCAATGCCCAGCAGCTCCTGGGCATACATGTACCGCGAGTCTGAAGACCTGCCGCAACCGGTCAGCAGCAAAATACCCGCCAGCATCAGGGCAAAAAAAGCAACGACCTTTTTCCTGCTTGCGAACCCCTCTTTTTTCATGATGCATCCTCCTTCATGGATGCATTTTCCCCCGACGGCAGGAAAATTACGCAAAAACGTCAGGAAAAAAGAATCTTGCTCTTTTACAATAGAACGATAAGAAGACAGGTTGAGGGCAGCCCTCTAACGCAATGTGGTTGGCCTTACATCGTGATCCATCCTTCATCAGATGGGTTCTTTTGAAACGCCTCCAGCCTTGCAATATCCTTTTGAGAAATGTATCCCTCTTCCGCCGCCACCTTCGCCAGTGTTGTGAAGTTGGTGAGAGAATGGTTTTCCACCTCGGCTGATGCAAGCCTGCCTGTACCCTTTTGCATGCCGTAGGTGAAGATGGACGCGATGCCCAACACCTGCGCCCCCGCTTCCCGCAGCGCTTCCACCACCTCTATCACGGACCCGGCGGTGGATATGAGGTCTTCCACTACAACCACCTTTTGGCCCATGGTCACCTTGCCCTCAATGCGGTTGTTGCGGCCATGGTCCTTATGGGAGCCCCGGACGTACACCATGGGCAAATCAAGAATATCCGCCACCAGCGCCGCATGGGGGATGCCGGCGGTAGAGGTGCCGGCCACCAGCTCGCACTCCGGATAATGCTTGCGGATCAAGGCAGCCAAACCTGCCTCCACTTGCTTGCGCGCCTCGGGGTAGGAGAGGATCAGCCGGTTATCGCAATAGATGGGCGATTTGATGCCGCTGGCCCAGGTGAACGGCTCCTCCGGGCGCAGGAAAACGGCCTCGATTTTGAGAAGCAGCCTTGCAATCTTCTTTTTCACAGGATTTCATCCTTTCTTACATTAAAAAGTCGGCTTTCACTTGAAGCCACGCGGCCTTGGGGTCTTGTGCGGCAGTAATCGGCCGTCCGACTACGATGTAATCAGAGCCAAGCTCCCGTGCCTTTTGCGGGGAGGTTACCCTTTTTTGGTCATCCACGCTGCCATCGGGATAGCGTATGCCGGGGGTCACGGTTAAAAAATTACTCCCGCAGGCCGCTTTTACCAGGCGTACTTCCAGCGGGGAACAGACCACGCCGTCAAGCCCGGCCGCCCTGGCATTTTGCGCATACAGGGCAACGGTGTCCTCCAGATTCTCACGGATGAGCAGCTCCCGCTGCATCACATCCTGAGCGGTACTGGTAAGCTGGGTTACGGCAATCAGATCAATCTTCTTTCCAGGCTGCGCCCCCGCAAGAAGCCCTTCCCTTGCCGCCTCCATCATGGCGCGGGTTCCGGCGGCGTGAACGTTGACCATGTCAATGCCCAGGCGGGCCAGGTTGGTCATGGCCTTTTTCACGGTATTGGGGATGTCATGCAGCTTCAAATCCAGGAACACCGAAAAACCGGCATCCTTGATTTCCCGAACGATATCCGGCCCCTCGCCGTAAAATAGCTCCATGCCGATCTTTACATAGGGTTTGTCTCCCCCAAAGCGGGCAAGGAACGCCATGGTCTCCATCCGGTTTTGAAAATCACAGGCGATGATGACGTTTTTCACTGATGCGACCTCCCTATCATTTCATTCAGGCTCCCGATGCCGTACCTGTCCATTTTTTCCGGCAAATCCTCAATGATCTTTTTTAAGGCCCAAGGGTCCGCCAGCGTCTGGGAGCCTACCTGCACGGCGGTTGCCCCCACGGACATCATTTCGATCACGTCGTC
>JAEZLW010000059.1 GCA_023415145.1 Bacillota bacterium
TCTGGGCCGCGGGAGCGGGCCTTGTGGCTTCGGACTGATAGAAGCTGCGGCCATCATCCTGCTTGGGAGCAGCCGGCTTATCATTGCTTCCCAAGTCCCGGGTCAGATTGCTTACGGTGCTCTTCACGTTCTGGGCAGCGTTTTTTACCATGGATTCCAGGTTGTCGCTGGCAAAATCGGCGCTGTCGGTTTCAAAGGTAACACGGTAGCCCAGCACCAGCAGTACGATCAGGCCCAGGAACACAAGATGTGGGCTGATGAGCAGCGCGATGATGGAGAACAACATCGAAAGGTTCACGATGATGATGTTGCCCTTTTTCACAATCAGGCGGAAACGGTACAGGCGGCTGAAAAAGTTGGAGGCCTTTTTGCTGCCGCCGCCGGCGGTGTGGCAACCTTGAGCCTTTTTCTGTTCGGCTTGGGGCTTGATGCGGCCATTGCGCTCAAGGTCAACCATCGCGCGGGCCAGGTTGCCGTTGTGGTACTCCAGCAGATTAACGGCTTCTTCGTAGCTGATGCCGCTTTTGCGGCGCAAAATTTCGATGTCTTCAATGGTGTAGCGTTCCATGGTATGTTTCCTCCTTGAAGTATCTGTGTTCTTGTTTGGTGCTCAGCTTGTTTTGCTGATGATGTCATGATACCATGAACCAAATATTCATGCTTGAGAATGCTCTGACAATTTCATGAGAAATCCATGAGAAATTCAATGATTTGTTTTCAGAATAAGAGAAAAAATGGTATGATGGATAAAACATGATGGGAGATGATAGGCGATGGATCTGTTTTTGATCCGTCACGGGCAATCCGAGGCCGATTTGCTGGATGTGCATGAGGGCAGGGCCGATTTTCCGCTGACGGAGCTGGGGTCACGCCAGGCCGCTAGCATGGCCCAGTGGATGGCCAGTGAGTATGCCTTGGACCGCATCTATTCCAGCACCTTGAAACGAGCGGCTCAGACGGTGGCATATCTTTCGGATGCATGCGGCCTGGAACCCATCTTTGAACCGGAATTGATGGAAAGGGACAATGGCCTGCTGGCGGGCATCGACTACAAGGAAGCGGAACGCCTGTACCCCCAGGCGGCAACACTGCCCGTTCATAGAGCGTTGTATAACATGGAGCCGCTGCTTGATTTTCGTTACCGCGCGGAAAGAGTGTTGTCCAGAATTCTGGAGGAGTCACATGGTTTGAAGGCAGTGGCTATCGTTTCCCATGGCGGAATGATCAACCGATTGTGCCATTGCCTACTGCGCCTGCCGCTGGAAAGTGAAGCTGTGTTTTATACAGGCGATACCGGCATACATGGATGGCGGTTGTCGGAAGGCCGAAGAGCCATTTTATTTGCAAACAGAACGAACCATTTGCCAAATTAATATTTCTATTAGCATCGAAATATATTGACATCCTTATTTTCGATTGATATAATATCGAATGTAAGGAGTGATTTTGATGGATATAAAATTGATTCTTGATCTCCACGACCGGTTCATGATGGGGAAGATGGCGGAAATAGAACACAAAATATCTTTTCTTGAAAAGGACCAAAGGCAAGATGAAGCAAACCTTTACAAAGCACGGCGGAATGTGTTTGATGTCTTCCGCAAGATGCTCGCAGCTTCCCGCAAGAAAGAGGATAAAGCTCTTGAGAGCTATCGCAATTACCTGATCATGATTCCCAAGAACTGGATGGAAGCCAGGGAACAGGCGATTTCGTATGGTGATATCAACCGGCAGACTGTGGAAGATATGAAACTGTCAGCTCATAAAGAAATCGTACAGCATTTAAGCGATACCACGGGAGAAGGGGGGCAGGAGCAATGATTGAGACAGTTGAGCTTTTCAAATGCTTGGCGGACAAATCCAGGCTTCAGATTCTATCCGGTCTGATGGCCGAGCCGATGTATGTGGAGCTGATAGCCCAAAGACTGGCTCTATCGCCATCTACGGTATCCTTCCACCTCAAAAAACTGGAAGCGGCGGGCCTGGTGTCTTCCCAAAAAGAGCAGTATTATACGGTCTATGCCCTGAAGGAAGGGGCTCTAAAGAAAACGATTGAGAGCTTTTTGGTATGCGATACAAAGGAAAAAAGCGTGGAAGAGCAGCGGGAGGAAGCATACCGCCGCAAGGTACTGGATAGCTTTTTTGTGTACGGCAAACTGAAAAGCTTACCCGTACAATACAAGAAAAAGCGCATCGTTCTGGAAGAAATGGCAGAAATGTTCCTGCCGGGCAAGAGATATACGGAAAAAGAGGTCAATATCCTGATCGCCGATGTAAATGAAGACTTTTGCACGCTGCGCAGGGAATTGATCTGCGAGCATCTGTTGGACCGTGACCATGGTGTGTATTGGCGGGTGGAAGCAGAAAGAACGGATACATCGCTTGGCGATGAAAAGGGAACAGAATGATTTTCTCCGGCTGTTATATGATTGATTTCTCTTGTGGTTTTTAAGCTTTTATATCAATGACATGCCATTGCCCTCGATGATGGATTTGCAATTTGACCCGTTTCCAGTGGCTGGGCAGCCGTAGCGTGGGCGTCAGCTTCCCGGCAGCGGGATCCAGCCCCAGGAATCCGTTTAGCAGTGTCATGTAAGCACCGCCAGCTGCCGCGGGATGGGTGCCGCCGATATAGATAAGCCCAGCCCATTCCTTGCCTCCGCCCTGAAGATCGGCCCTGGCTGATTTCATGAACAAGGGATAAGCCTCCTCCGGCCGTCCGGTCAAACACGCCGTTAAAGCGTACATGCAGGCACTGAGGGAAGAACCGTGCTCCGTGCGGGGCTCATAGTAGTCATAATTTTGGGCAATCGTTTCCGCAGTATACTTTTCTTTGAACAAATAGAGCATGGTCATCACGTCCGCCTGCTTGATCACTTGGGTCTGTGATGCCACACCGTACGCGCCACCCCAGTATTCCTTGGGGTGCAACAGGCGGGAGCGGACTTCTTCCACAGTTGTATCTTGCAGTGCAAAATAGCCATCGAACTGCTCAATGCGTCCCGTTACAGGGTCTGGCTTTTGCTCCTTGAGTTTTTCGGCCGCCTCTTGAAAATTCGGCAGATCCTTCACAAAATCCAGCTTTTCGTTAAGGGTCAGATATGCGTCCGGATCCAGCTCCATCAGCCTCTTGGCTGCAAGAACGGCTTGCCTAAAAACAAACCTTGCCATCTCATTGGTATAAGCGTTGTTGTCAACACGCTCGTGGTACTCATCGGGGCCTATCACATCCTTCAGTTCCCATACATCGCCGGCAACACGCTTGATAAGCAGACTGTAATAGAACCGTGCGCATTGCAGCATGACTTCGCAAGCGCCAAAAATCAGCAAGTCTTCTTCTCCGGTCCAAGCCATGTACTTCACCAGCCCATATACCACGGCTGCGGAAATATGAATTTGCTTATCCTTAAAATAGGTGCGCATGGGGCGTCCTGTGAACACATCTGTAACGTTGTAATCCGAGCAGGCATCAAAGCCGCCCTCCTGGCTCTCCCAGGCGTAAAATGCACCGTCGAACCCGTAATGCTTTGCCTTTTTCAGTGCACCGGACAGCGTTTGGATGCGGTAATTGAGTGCGCTCTTAGCTGCCTGTGGGAGGCAGGAAAGATAAAAGTCCAGCATGAACATTTCCGTATCCCAAAATACAGCCCCCTTGTAGGTTTGGCCAGACAGGCCACGGGCCGCCACAGAAAGATCATCCCGATGCCTTGGCGCGATGCACATCAAATGGTACATGGAATAGTTCAGCGCTGTTTCGGCAGCCTCATCGCCTTCGATGGTGACCTCTGCATGTTTCCAAAGTGATTCCCAAGCCGCGATATGGGCTGAAAGCACAGCATTATATTCCGGCAGCATTTCTTCCTGTGCTGTCTTTTTGGGATCCAGATCATCCTTGGTGGTATATACCGCTGCCACCATCGTCAGACTGTATGTCTGCCCTGCTTTGGCATGAATCGAAAAAGTGAGCTGACTGCACTCCCTGTGCATTTTTGCTGGAAAATCCAAAGAACACCTGCCGGAAACGGCCACCGCTTCGCCGGTATCCGTACCTGCGCATACGGTAAGCATGTCATTTTCATATTCTGAGAAGATATTACAATAATGCGGACCGTGGATGTCCCATACGTCGCTGTCGATGGCCCATGTGATGGAAAGCAGCCCATCAGCATCCGTGTTTACGGCATATTGCATAGCAAGCAGATGCACAGTGGGAAGGCTGGCGAAGCGTCTGCAGGAAACGGCAACCTTCTTGCCATTCACGTTAAATACAGTGTCTCTCATTTGGATACCATGACGGAAGTTGATACCTTGCCGGTGGGAAAGGGGAGATGTTTTCAGTGTATTCAGGCAGACGCTGTCAAAGCTGCTTTGTATGAAGAATGGATTGGGGGCATTGAGGGGTTCCCGCCAACCCTCACCATGGCGGTGATAAATTCCGGAAAGGTTTACGGCAGCAAGCTGATCTTTTCCGTATTCTTCCAATGTCCCCCGCACACCGAGGTAGCCGTTGCCACAAAGGAAACGGTTTCCCAGTTCCGCAGCCGATTCAGCTTCAAAGCCTTCCTTGGTGATCTCCCAAAGCATAGGGTCACCTCCAAAAGTTTAACGTTAAACTTATAAACAGTATATCACATATTCTGTCACAGGTAAACGTTACAATATCATTTTTACAAAAAGCCTCATCCCAAACGACAAATGAATATTGGCATGCTTGCAAAGCCGCTTTTTGCGTGCTAAAGTATTGTCTAAAGAAACCATAGAAGGGGAAATTTGAATGCAAACCAAGATCTGGGCGCACCGGGGGGCATCCGGCGACGCCCCTGAAAACACGCTGGCGGCTTTTCAAATGGCAGTGGATATGGGCGCCGATGGTATTGAATTGGATGTACACTTTACAAAGGACAGGCAGGTGGTGGTCACTCACGACGATGATACAAACCGGGTGACGGGGTATAAGGGGAGAATCGGCGATTTAACACTTCATCAGCTAAAAATGCTTGATTTTTCATGCGGTATGGCGGCATTCAAGGGAGAAACGATCCCCACATTGGAAGAAGTATTAGCGCTGATTCAGCCGGGAAAGTTACACATCAACATTGAACTGAAAACCAACAATGAGAATCCCGAAGGACTAGAGGAAGCGTGCCAGGCGCTGGTTGAAAAATACAATATGGAGGAACGAATCTTGTATTCGTCCTTCAACCATTACTCCTTGGCCCATTTGCACAGCGTTGCGCCTCATATGAAATGCGGCATACTGTATTCCAACAAGCCTTATAGGCCTTGGGAATACGCAAGATCCTTCGGCTGTGCTGCTGTGCATCCCCACTTTGGTAGCGTGAACTCCTTGGGATATATGGCGGAATGCCATCAGGCCGGCATTGCCTGCAATGTGTGGACGGTGAACAGCGAACAGGACATAAATGCTATGCTGGAGCTTCAGGTGGATGGTATCATCACAAACTATCCCGCACTGGCACGGCGCCTTCGGGACAGAACATAAAATAGTGCATGCGGGAATGGTTCAAATGAAGCGTTCCCGCATATATTTTGTATGCTGTTGCATCCTTGCCGGAGAGACAGTTCTGGGAAAAATTTTCAGTATTCTGTAAAACCCCTTGACTTTTCCCGGGAAATGATGTATAATCCATACAATACCACTAGGAATACTAAGATGTCGAAAGAGGGAATCATCATGGCACGCATTTACCGGCAAATCACCGATTTGATCGGGAACACGCCGTTGTTGGCACTGACGAATTTGAAAGCAAAGGAAGACCTGAGGGCAGACATCATCGCCAAATTGGAATACTTCAATCCCGCCGGAAGTGTCAAGGACCGCATTGCCAAAGCAATGATCGAGGATGCTGAAGACAAAGGGCTGCTCAAGCCCGGTGCAGTTATCATAGAGCCGACCAGCGGCAATACGGGCATTGGGCTTGCATCTGTTGCAGCCAGCAGGGGATATAAAGTCATCCTTACCATGCCGGAAACCATGAGTGTGGAGCGGCGCAACCTGTTGAAAGCATATGGGGCTGAACTGGTGCTAACGGAAGGCGCTAAGGGCATGAAGGGAGCAATTGCCAAAGCAGAAGAGCTGGTGAAGGAGACTTCCAATGCATTTATGCCCAGTCAATTTGAGAACCCTGCCAATCCGGCTATCCACTTTAAGACTACCGGCCCGGAGATTTGGGCGGATACTGATGGCAAGTTGGATATACTCGTCTCTGGTGTTGGAACCGGCGGCACCGTTTCCGGAGCAGGGAAGTTCTTGAAATCCAAGAACCCCGCCATCAAGGTAGTAGCGGTCGAGCCTGCAGATTCACCGGTGCTGTCCCAGGGCAGGTCCGGTCCTCACAAGATTCAAGGCATCGGCGCCGGCTTTGTGCCAAACACGCTGGATACCAGTGTTTATGATGAAATTATTCCCGTAACCAACGAGGATGCTCTTTCCACCGGGCGGTTTATTGCCTATACCGAGGGTGTTCTGGTGGGTATATCCTCCGGTGCAGCGCTGTGGGCGGCTATACAATTGGCCAAGCGTCCGGAGAACGAAGGGAAAACAATCGTGGCTATTCTGCCGGATACAGGAGAGAGGTACTTGTCTACAGCGTTGTTTGCCTTCTGATGTCATTATTACAACAAGCCCTTTGATGTCTAGCATCAAAGGGCTTGTTTGCATTTCATTGGAAAGGGTTGAAAAAAGTGAACGTCGGATGGTCTAATACCCAAGAATTGGATGATCAAAATTTAAGTTAACTGATTTTGTTCACTGGTATTTGGAGGAGACAAATTGCAAGCATCGACTCAAATTCATTGTAAGCTGCTGTATACGCCACGGTTATCGAAATGGCTTCCTTATATTTTTCTGGCAATTTTTTTTGCCCTTATCCATCTTCTGATAAGAACAAACTACGGAGACGACTTATTCTTTCGCCATGCACTTGATCATAAGGAGCTTGTGCCCTGGCTGGCAGACCGGTATCGAACATGGTCCTCCAGGCTTCTTTTGGAGACTGTGTTGGTACTCGTTCTACGACTTCCCGCTATTTTCTGGGTCATATTTGATATCGGCTTTGCTCTTTTGTTGTATTCCGGCCTTCGGCAAATGCTTTCACATGATAAAACGTTGAAAGACAACATACTCCTCGCGCTGCTTCTTTGCACATATCCTTTTTTTCACATGGGCTCGGCAGGGTGGGTGACCACTACTGTCAACTATTTCTGGCCGTTATCCTTGGCAGCGTTTGCATCAGGAGGCATAGCACAATGGCTGCGGGGAGAACACATCCCGTGGTACCGATGGCCGGCTTACACAGCGGCTGTGGTGTTCGGATGCAATAATGAACTGATCGCGATCATGATACTGGCTGCTGGAATTGCGGTACTTTTTTATGCAGCATGGACCAAGATGGCATTGTACGTCCCTTTGTCAGGTATTGCCCTGTCCATGGGGAGCCTTGCATTTGCGCTGACCGCGCCGGGCAACGGCATGCGGATGGCAGCAGAAACGTTGAACTGGATGCCCGATTTTCCCACATTTTCATTGATGGATAAGCTTAGAATAGGCATTGTATCTACAGTTGAGCACTATCTATCCATACCCAATGTTGTATTGTTGTTATTTTTGCTTCTGATTGCCATTCAAGTTTTCCGAGAAAGCAGTTCTTTAAAAAAGCGGTTGGTTGGTGTGCTGCCTATTATTATCCAGGTTGCTTGCGGCACATATTTTTCGGTTGAGAAATTGTTTATAACAAGGGCGTTTAAATACTCCGCACCTGATATAAAAAATTTTTCCGGCACACTGTTCCAGGGGATGATGATCGCCAGCTTTTTGATACTGATTCTGTGCATTGCCGCTTCGCTTTTTTGGATATTGCGGGATAATAAAAAGGTGTTCTTCTATTTGCTGGCACTAGGAACCGGACTTTCCACACGGCTGTCGCTGAGCTTTTCACCAACTGTGCTGGCTTCCGGGACAAGAACTTACATGCTGGTATATTTCGTACTTTTGGGTATGATATTCTTGTTATGGAAAAGGGGTTTGTCTAAAAAAACGGAATATATACTGTTATGCATCGCTTTTCTGGGTATGATCTTCAATGTATTAACGGTAAACTGATGAAAAACATTTTGTATGGCCCTCTATTTTCGAACACGGAGGAAAGATTATGGATTTTATACCAACGCCCCATATCACTGCCAAAGCAGGTGATTTCGCCAGTACTGTGTTGATGCCTGGAGACCCGCTCCGCTCAAAATACATAGCGGAAACGTATCTTGAGGATGCCAAACTGGTCAACAACGTCCGCGGCGTACAGGGGTATACAGGCTTTTACAAGGGCAAGCGTGTTTCCGTCATGGCTTCCGGCATGGGCATGCCTTCTATCGGTATCTACTCCTATGAGTTGTTCAACTTTTATGGCGTGGAGAACATATTGCGCATTGGTTCCGCGGGGATGATTTCCCAGAAGCTGAGGGTTCAGGACATTGTGGCCGGCATGAGCTGCTACACCAATTCCAACTTCGGCGCGCAGTTCGGGTTCCAGGGCAACCTTGCCCCGGCTTGTTCGTTTGCACTTTTGCAAAAAGCCGTGGAGGCAGGGAAGCAAATCGGTGTGGATGTAAAGGTGGGTTCCATCTATTCCTCCGATACCTTTTATGACGAGTCTGAGCCTTTGGGTAAGCTGCAAAAGCTTGGCGTGCTGGCCGTGGAAATGGAAGCTGCTGCGCTGTACCTAAACGCCGCCCGGGCGGGAAAGAATGCTTTGTGTCTGTGCACCATTTCCGATAACCCATTTACAGGGGAGGGGATGACTGCCGAGCAGCGGCAGACAGCACTCACGCAGATGATGGAGATTGCTTTGGAAGTAGCCTGAATATAGACCGGGCGGCGCGAAACGCCCCGCCCGGTTTTTCAAGAGAAAACCTGAAAGATACCGCACTTTAGGTATTGTGTTTCCGGCGCGGCGGGTAGAATGGGATGGTCACGGCCCTGGGTGCGGTATTCGATTTGCCGAAGCTGTACACGTGCATCACGTGCAGCATCCTTTACGATATCAAGGAAAGGCCCAGGCAGAATGTGCTGGGAACAGGAACAGGTGACAAGGTACCCGCCGTCACACAAAAGCTTCATGGCACGCAGGTTTATTTCCTTGTAACCTCTGGTGGCCCCCTCCACAGCGGATCGCGTTTTCGTAAAGGCCGGCGGGTCGAGGATTACCATGTCGTATTGCTCTTTTTCATCGTGTTGGGCACGCAAAAAGTCAAAAACGTTGGCCTCTGTAAAGCGGACACTGTCGGAAAGGTTGTTAAGGGCGGCGTTTTCCCCGGCTACGGCGCAGGCGTGGGCAGATATATCCACCCCCATCACGTTTTTCGCGCCATAATGGCCTGCATGCAGCGCAAAGCTGCCCGTATGGGTGAAGCAGTCAAGTACCCTGGCATCCCTTACGAACGGGGCGATGGCCGCCCTGTTTTCCTTTTGATCCAGGAAAAAGCCCGTTTTTTGTCCCTCGATCACATCTACCAGGAAGCGTATGCCGTTTTCAATCATTTCTACTCGTTCAGGCACATGGCCGTAAAGCAAACCCTTCTTTTGCTCTAGTCCCTCCAAGGTGCGAACGGGTACGTCGTTTCGCTCATAGATGCCGGCGGGATGCAAAAGCTCCGTCAGCGCATTCACTACGTCGGCCTTGAAACGCTCCATGCCCAGTGAAAGGCATTGCAGCACCAGCACATCGCCAAAGCTGTCCACGATCATGGCGGGCAGACCGTCGCTTTCCGCAAAAAGCATCCGGCAGCTTTTTATGTCGGCAAACTTTTTGCGGTATTCCACCGCCCGTTTCACACGTTCAAAGATAAATGAGGAATTGATAGCCTCATCCTTGAGGCTCATCATACGCAACGCGATTTGCGACTGCGGGTTGTATAAGGCCATGCCAAGCACCTTGCCCTTGTGGGACACCACCTTGACCACATCGCCAGGCTCATGCTTGCCTTCCACGCGGGCGATATCGCTGCGGAATACCCAGGGATGGCCGCTATAAACGCGGGCCTCCCTGCCTGGATTCAAGATTGCCGATGCCATAGGTTCCTCCTTGATGCAATGCGCCCATTATAGCAGTTATCCGGCTGCCTGTACAGGGGCGGGGCGTATGACACAGGGTACGCACAGAAATACTGCGGGAAGAGCGCTTTTTGAAAAAATCGCCCTTCCTGAGCCCATTCCTGAAAAGCTTTGTCCATTAAATGGAGTAACCATTGGTCAGAGGTCAGGCCAGCCGCTTGTGTAACAAGCATTCCATGCGCTTTTTGCCAGTTATGATTTATCCATCCTTGCTTTTTCACAAAGGCTGCCGTATGATGTATAAACAGGCCGATATGCATCGCATTATGCAAAGGAGTGTTCCCATGCACTTTTCCATGCCCGTTTATCATGCACCGGATTTTACTGCCGACCGTTTTGCAAATGCACCGGATGCCGCTGTGGCACCGGCACCCATGGATGGCGTTGCACCGGACAACTATCACGCCACTACCATTTTTCCGGAATATTTCAAAGTAGGTGGCAAATGGCTGCTGGCAGAACAATCGCGCATGGATTGTGTGGCTATCGTGGAGCCGGGCGGTACGATTGACATTCGTGAATTCCGCCGCTTAAAAGCTGGTGATATGGTTATAGTGGGGCGAACGGAGAACGGAAGCGAAGGGGTTTTGGTACATCCCGATGGCTTTGCACAGGATGGTGATGTAAACGAATCCTTTGCCTTCCGCTTGGGCCGTTCCAGGGAGACATCTTATTCCAGAGACTATGATCAGCTTTATCAGCGCTTGGAATACGAGCGGGAGCATGGCTTTATCCTTTGGGTGCTGGGGCCAGCTTGCTCTTTTGACTCGGATGCAAGAAACGCCATGGCGACCCTAGTTCAGCAAGGGTATGTTCACGGGTTGCAGGCGGGCAATGCGCTGGCCACCCACGATTTGGAGGGCGGGCTTTTCCGTACCGCGCTGGGCCAGGACATATATACCCAGAAATCCATGGCAAACGGTCATTACCATCACATTGACATCATCAACAAAGTTCGCCGCTGCGGCTCCATATCCAAATTCATTGAGGAATACAATATAACCGACGGTATCATTCACGCCTGTGTGAAAAAGAGCATTCCGTTTGTACTGACAGGCTCCATCCGGGATGATGGTCCGCTCCCGGAGGTGGTGGCCGATGTGTACAAAGGTCAGGATGCCATGCGAACCTTGGTTACAAAAGCTACCACCGTGATCTGTATGGCAACGCAACTGCATACCATTGCCACAGGAAATATGACGCCCTCCTTTTGCGTAAAGGATGACGTCATCAGGCCAGTGTTTTTCTATACGGTGGACATATCGGAGTTCGCGGTCAACAAGCTTCGGGACAGGGGCAGTTTGTCTGTGGTAAGCTTTATTGCCAATGCGCAGGATTTTTTGGTGCATGTTATGCGGGGTATTGGGAAAGACAAATGAATATGGAACAGAACCCAGACGCACAGGATTTCACGTCTGCGGGCGTGACCAGGGTTTTCCGGTCGCCCTGGACCTTCGGGTACGTTGTTCAGGGAAATGGGTAAGGGTAAAATTGCATGCACGCTCTTTCAGAGACTTTTTTTTCTTCAGGGAGAGTTTGTTTTCTGTACCATTTAAAAGTCTGCCAATGTTCGCCCGGTGCCTGAAAATGGACAGTGCGGCGATGATCACAGCCCATAAGCAAACAAACCAGCTGCCCCAGTTGAATATGATTACCAGCAGGGCAAACAGCGTCAGCATAGCCATACTG
>JAEZLW010000111.1 GCA_023415145.1 Bacillota bacterium
ATGAAACCCGCCTGGCCATCTTCCGCCGCCGCCAGGTGGGGCTGATCTACCAGTTTTACAACCTGATCCCCATACTCGATGTGGAAGAGAACATAACCCTACCGCTATTATTGGATGGCCGCAGGCCGGACCAAGAACAACTGCAAATGATCATGAAACTGCTGAACTTAAGTGACCGCCGCAGATATCTGCCAAATCAGCTTTCCGGCGGGCAGCAGCAGCGGGTGTCCATCGGCCGTGCGCTCATCAACAACCCGGCCCTCGTGCTGGCAGATGAACCTACCGGGAACTTGGACAGCAAAAACAGTGCCGATATCGTGCAGCTTTTAAAGATATCCAACCGCACGTACAAGCAGACGCTGATGCTGATCACCCATGACCGGAACATAGCGCTGCAGGCAGACCGGATTATCAGCATCGAGGATGGGCGAATCGTTGCGGATGAGGTGACGCGGTCATGAACATCATGAGGCGTTTTACACTGCGCAGCCTTTTACAAAACAAAAAGCGAACCGCAGTTACAATTATCGGAGTGATTTTATCAGTATCCATGATTACTGCCGTTGCAGCGCTGACTGCCTCGTTCATCAGCTTGTTTCAGCGGGATGCCATTGCCACGGGCGGCAACTGGCATGCCAAAGTATCTGGGATCAAGGCGGCGGATGTTCAGACCATTTTGAAAAGCAGGAGTGTATTGGAATGCGCCT
This sequence comes from Bacillota bacterium, assembly GCA_023415145.1. GTDB lineage: Bacteria > Bacillota > Clostridia > Christensenellales > Aristaeellaceae > JAEWAH01. Next base: position 708 of record JAEZLW010000111.1, read on the forward strand.
TTGGCAGAGATGTGGGCTATACCAGGGTTGAAAACGACGAGGAAAGGTTTTATTTCCTGAAGCAGTATACTCCCGAGGGCTATGCACAGATGTCCATCCGTCTGGCGTCCGGCAGGCTGCCCCAAAGCAGCAGCGAGGTGGCCATTTCCCATCGAATGCTGGTCGCAGATCTGGGCATAGAATTGGAGGATACCATTACACTTCAGTCGGGAATCCGGCTGGATGCAAGCGGTTTGCCCCTTGCGGACAATCCATGGCTGCAGATCGAGGCTGACAAAATTGGCAGCCGCATTGTCACCGAAACTTTTGTGCCGGGCGATTCCAAAACGTATACCGTGGTAGGGGTTATTGAACAGCCAGAATTTGAGCATAGCTGGTCGGCAGGTTACGGCGTGTTGGGGTATTTGGATATTGCAGAGCTTGACCCTGAGACAAAGCTGGACGTATGGCTTACCGTTCCTGAAGTAAACCAGGACATTGAAGAAAATGTGGAGACCCTTGCCCTAAAAATTAACAAAACGGAGTCCGATATCCAATACAACAGTGAGCTGCTGCGATTCTACGGCGTGATGGGAAGCGACAGGCAAAGCCGGTTTGTGTACAGCATGATGCTGGTGATGATCAGTGTGATTGTGGTGGCTTCGGTGTGCCTGATCTACAATGCCTTTGCCATCTCCGTAGCCGAACGGGGACGACAGTTGGGCTTGCTATCCAGCGTTGGTGCCACCCTTAGGCAAAAGCGTTCCAGCATCTATTTTGAAGGCTTTGTCATTTCACTGATCGCTATCCCGCTGGGGATTGCCGCAGGTGCAGGCGGTATTGCGATAACGCTTCGTTTTTTGCGTCCCTTACTCAGCGCCGTCCTGTACGTGGGCAGCGATGTGGAGTTGGTTATGCAGCTTCCTTGGTGGGCGATTGGCGTTACGGTGCTCTTTTCCCTGATCACTATTTTCCTGTCGGTATATCTACCGGCCAGACGTGCATCACGGATCACGCCCATGGAGGCAATCCGCCTTACCCAGGAGGTAAAGCTTACCGGCAGAATGGTAAAAACCTCTCGGCTTACCCGCAGGTTCTTTGGTTTTGAGGCGGAGATCGCACTGAAAAATTTGAAGCGTAGCAAAAAGAAGTACAGGGCTACCGTTGTTTCCCTGGTGATCAGCCTGGCGTTGTTTCTTACGGTATCCCAATATATCTCCTTGATCACTGTGACAGCCGGTGCCATGGATGAAGGCTATAACTATGACATATCCCTGGACTACCCGCAGATAGACGATTCGTTAAGGTTGGCGGCCAACCGGGAGATTGAGAAGCTTGCGGAAGCCAAGGAGATAGTCTTTTCCGACAGGATATGGGGGCTATCCAACATGGACCAAAGCCTGTTCACCGAGCAGGCAAGGCAGGTGCTCACAGACAGCCTGTTGGAAAGGACTGGCACCATACAGAAAAAGCTTGAGCCGTCAAAGGAATATGGACAGGAAGACGCCTACCCATACACCCTGGGTTTTATGGCACTGGACCAGCTGTCCTTTGAAGCTTATGCTGCCAAGGTGGGAGTTGATAGTGCTCCTTACATGGATGCTAACCATCCAATGGGAATCCTCATCAACTACGGCGTTGAGCGCATACAACTAGAAGATGGCGGACAAAAAAGGGTAGCCGGGCCGATATTCAACTTCAGGTCTGGAGATGTTGTTTCCTCCACGGTCATCACCAACAAAATGCAGATGGACGGCACGCCAGTGGAGATTACCATCGGTGCGCTGACCGCGGAACGTCCCCTGGGCGTTACCACACCCTCCTTTTTCTATACCTGCATGGTCGTGAGCCAGCACGTACTGAATGCAATTATCGCAGATATGGAAGAGACAGATGAGATACAGCATGTACAGCATTCTGTGTACCTGACGGCAGTCCGGGATGACCTGATGTTGGAGAAAAAACTAAATGGTGTCATGGAAAGCAATGGTATTCTGGAATACTATCTTTTCAATATCCACAGTGCGGCAAGAACGGAAAGAAATCGAAATATATTCCTTGTGGTTTTGGTTTATGGATTCATTACCCTTATTACCCTGATCTGCATCGCCAACATATTCAATACCGTTTCCACAAACATTGCACTTCGGCGCAAAGAGTTTGCCATGCTTCGATCGGTTGGGATGACCCCCGGCAGCTTTCTGAAAATGATCCGGTACGAAAGCGTCTTCTACGGTTTGAAGGGTCTCCTGTATGGGCTACCTCTGAGCCTTTTGATGGCCTATCTTCTCTTTCGCATCAATAGAACAGTCCTGGATTTTGCCTTCACGCTGCCCTTAAAGAGCTATGTGGTCGCCGTGCTGATGATATTGGCAGTGGTACTTGCTACCATGCTCTACGCTTCGGCAAAGGTCCGCAGGGAGAACATCATTGAAGCATTGAAGGAAGAAAACTTGTAACAAAGATCGTGAGGTGTCTGTATGCAAAAGGAATCCTTGGGCGTATGTTACGTAAAACACCGGCTGTACATGTACCGCCTGGCTTATACAAGACTCCGGAACAAAATGGATGCGGAGGATGCCGTTCAGGCTGCATTTTTACAAGCCTTGAGGTTTTGCGATAAATTGGAAAAAGATGATTCCTTTTTGCCCTGGCTGATCCGCATCGTTTTGAACGAATGCAACAACATCCGTAGGATCAGGCTGCGCCGGCCTGAAGAATTGGCAGACGAGATGCTTGAACGCATGCCAATTCCAGGGGTGGAGGAGCGCGCTGTGCTCCGTATGGATTTGAGCAATGCTTTCGGATCGCTGGAAGCGCGCTACCGCACACCTATTGTGATGCTTTACCTGTTTGGCCTTTCCTCGGAGGATGTCGCAAAGCATCTCAAGGTAACCCGCAGTTCAGTCAGCGGCATGGTGCGGCGGGGCAAGGTAAAGCTTCGTGCGGCCATGTAAGAGTACAGAACAACTGACCCATTTGATATGGATTGTGGTGGTACTTGACTTGATTCAGATCCTGTGACCATAACGATATGCTCTGTTTCACTGTCCGTATAGCAATACAAAATTGCACAAAGATCACCAATTCGAAGGGATGGTCCGGTGCAAAACCATCACATAGCGCGCTTCCATATAGCCTACCCGATCATCCAATCGCACCTGAAAAAAGCAATCGTCATACTAGGGCTCAAAATGGAGCCATTCTAAAGGACCTGCAGACATATCAACCGGAGTATTTACAACTTTCAGCACCTCCAATTGGGTGTTCTGAAAATAACGTTCCAATATTTACCCTCTGTCGAAGGCGTATCATAGAGTGGTATCGCAGCTATGCCTTCAGGCAATACCAGCACGCCTAGCTCTCGTGTACCCATTGTATCAATCCCCTGTCCGGCACGCCAATCTGCTTGCATGAAACCCCGGTAGGTGATGTCGTCTTCCCACGAGCAGACTTCAACAAAATACCAATTCCCAGCGATCCCCAGTATCTCTACGTCGACGGTATCAATGTCTCCAATTTTGGGGGCGCGAACATCGGGAAAAGTGTACAGGTCGACGGTTTCACCTGTAGGTGAGATACGATAAAACTGAATTCCCGTAAGGATTGGCTTTCCCTTTTCTCCATCCAGCTGCAACGCCGCCTTTTCCATGTATCCTACATGCTCAAAGGTGCGTACGCGGTAATAATCAGTTGCATCTGAAAGAATCTGCACAGCCGCACCACAGGGATAAAAGGCCAAATGGGGCGGCCTGACTATCTGGCATGGGGAGGAGCGGTACGGTGTTTGTATCTTGTTCCGGATCAACAATTGCAAAGCGCAGGGGGAAGGAAGCCGCGTAATAGTCTGGCCGCTCAATCATTAGGTCAGCTGGAAAACCGCTGGATCGCGCGGTCGATTGCACCTGTTCATGCGGCAGATACCCACAAACAGAATCACTGACGACCAGATCAAAACCATTCATCTGCCCCATTAGTTTGTAGTCTGCGCCAGGCAGAACAACAGCTTGGGGCTCGGCTGTTGCTTGGGGTGCGGATAAGAGAACCACCATCGTACTATCGCCAGCCAGGATAGTCGCATCGGGCAAAAGGTCAAAGTATGTGTCCGATGGCTGCAAAAACGTTGCACAAACATCGGCGTGGGCTATGTATCCGTGGGGATGGGTATTTTCATTTTCGTAAAAGAATATTTCCGGCAGATCTTTCAGACCCGGCCCTGTGTCAAGCCGCACCGCCATATGGTCGTTTTCATCTCCCAAAGCAGTAAAGCCAACGCCAGTGAAGAAATAACCGATTACCGGCGCATCCTTTTCGGGGTGCTCAAGGAGCGCGGCAAGGGTTCCTAGGTCCGCCGTGTTGATGAAGCAAGTCTGCGGATTGCACGCAAAAGCCGAAGGCGCAGCCAATAGAAGCAGAAGAACAGAAACTGTGATCATGCGTATGTAGCGCATCGGGTTAACATCTCCACATCATTTGTTCTTATTTTATACAACAAACGCAAAACACTGGCAAAAACATCCTATTCTATGATAATGGATAAAACAAAAACCGTTGTTAACTTGCGTACTTCATCAGATCTTTAATCTCTGTACTTATTCCACAAATAAATCCCCAGACCGGGAATCAACGAAGCCAGGCCTAAAACAATGAGCCACCCCAAAAGTGCGGCACCATTATCGCCGCCTTTTTTTGTTAGTCTATATGCTGTTATCGTAATTGCATACCACAGAAAGTATAGAATCATTTTCATTATCCTCTCAAGCTTAACATTTAAAGACTATTATTGATAGTATAAGGTATTATTAACAATATTTACAGGTGCTAATTTTCATAAAAAAAATGAAAGCATGATTCCAGCAACCTTGAGTTGTGTTAGCCAGAAAGCCAGGACTGCCCGAAGGCTTGACAGCGATCAATTATTTTGCTTTTGCCAGGTGCAAGAGTTGAAAAACGGTAGATATTCCGGCAAGCGTGACGCGAATCGACCAGGACGCTTTTGTCTTAAGCCCCAAGGTAAAGTTGGTCGTTGCAGGCGGGCCTTACGCTGAGACGTTTGCAAAAGAGCAAGGGATTGCTTTTGAGGTAAATGGACAATAAGGGATTTATGGCGGCAGCAGTTTAAAGAGAACCCCATTTTCGTTGATATCTGGTCTTGGCAACCGAAGAACTGTGTACAAATAAGTTTACACCCTGTCTGAAAACTGGCGTTTTCAGACAGGGCGTGGTTGTCATATCGAACTCAAGGCATTGGGCCCAGTATGTACGATGAACGTTGGACGATTCTAATTTCCAGAGTATGTCTAAAATTGTTTCAATAACCCATCGCCACATGATTGGGCACTCTTTCTAAATGGTTTTCTCTATCTTCAAATCAAATTTATGCTTAGTCAGCAACAGCCTGATATGCAAAAGAAGCCGCACAGGTCATTCAGTCTGCCGTCTTGTTGATAAAATCAATCTCATTTCTGATCCCTTTGTGTGCGTCATTCCACAGGCCCTTTGTCAGACGGATGCGCAGCAGGCATGTGTTGGGATCTTCATCGTTGTTGGCCTCGTTATACCAAGCAGCGAATACTGTTCGCAGCTTTGTCATCATCTCCGCGTTTTTCTCGTCACACACCCAGCCCAGATTTTCACCGATACCGTCGGCCGTGAAGTTTTCGACGATGATGCAAATGGCGACTTCGGGGTTTTGGGCGATCTGCCGCATCTTGCCTGATGTTTTGTAGGTGACTGTGTAGAAGGCACCGTCTTCATAATAGGCGTCTACAATGCGGGCGGCGGGACGTTTTTTGCCGTCGGCCCCTTGCTCCAGCGCGATGGTGGACAGAGTGATCAGACCGTCCTTATTACCCAGTTTTTCGTTCAGCAGTTTCATGGCCTCGTCATACTTGTTCATGATCATTCCTCCGATATTATATTTCACGTTGTCTATACGGAATCCACAATTCCATATAGGGGGTATCAGGTGAGCTGGGATAATACATTTCAGGAAAAAAACCGTCCGCAATCAGGCCTTGATTCTTAAGCCATAGCCGGGTAAATTTCATGGCCTTGCCCAGCGCGGAAGGCGCCAATTGCTGAATATCCTCCGCCTCAAATCCACAAACAACGTATTCCCTCGCAGGTAGCTGCCAACTATCACAATTGGCGCACTCAACAACCTGTTCTATCTCTGCGCCGGCAAAGTAAGAGGTATGGCCTTCCGGTGCATCACCTTTAAAGCAAACGCCGATATGGCGCCCACCAGGGATACACGCAATATCTCGCCGGATACTGTAAAAACCCTTCCATATGTCATCTGCTGCACAAACGCCTGGCCTTTCCCCAAGCATCTTGCCATGCACAAAAGGAAAAAATCCCTTCTTGCCTGCGAAGCATATTGGTTTCTCCAGGGTCTTTCGGTTCATTTCCAGCACCAGCCCGTCGCTGATAAGCGGTATGCCCTCATCGACTGTGACATAGTTCAGCAGAAGATCAGGCTTGTCAAAATGGTCTAGGGCGACAGGCTTATCCCGGTACTGCGCTGGTGTGATTCCGTAGGTATCCTTAAACGCCCGGGTAAAGGTCTCATGGCTGTTAAAACCGTATTTCAGAGCAATATCCAGAATGCGGTTTTCTTTATCACGCAGCGTGTTGCAGGCTCTGGCCAGTTGCCGAACCTTGATGTATTCCCGTACCGGTTTCTTGACCAGCCGTGTGAACAAACGCTGAAAATAAAACGGTGAAAGCAAAGCGGTTTCGGCCAATTCTTCAATGAAAAACTCTGCGCCGATATGTTCTTCAATATAATTCAGGGTTTTTTGTATCGCTTCCCAAGCATGCATGTATCCACCTCTTAATCAATAGTATACCATATCGTTTTGACAAGTGCTTGATTGTGTCTGCCCTTTTTATTGATACGAGCATAGACCCAGGGGATTTCGATTTTTACTACTTCATCTGGCGAATCATAGCGGTTTCCGAACACCATCCACTGTAATGCCAATGCAATGTGCTAAAAGCTACGAGACCGTGCTGCATTAAGGCACAAAAAACTGGACTCAACCTTTTCAGATTGAGTCCAGTGGGGCTTGGTGGTCTGTACTGGACTCGAACCAGTGACCCCATCGATGTGAACGATGTGCTCTACCAACTGAGCCAACAGACCAAACACTATTGCCGTTTTTGTGCACTGACTCAAGTCACATGCTTGAATCACTATTCAACGGCGGGGATCCTGAACCGGATTTGAGGAGATTTTGTCTCGTCTTCACCGGCGACGCAATCCATATTATCACAGCAGTCGATGCTTGTCAATCCCAAAAAAAGCATCTCAAAGGAAAAGAATCAGAATATTGACTTGCAGCATCAGACAGTGGGCATCATCGAAGTGATTCAGATATGCAGAAAAAAGCTGTGCTGCGCAGAAAGCCGAAGCTTGCTGTGCTCCGCCTTGCTGGATACTTAGAATACCATCTGACCCGGTTTGTAGCCGTCAGGCAGCTCCTCTTCATATAAAAAAGCAAATTTGTCATCACGCAGGATTGGCAGAAATGCTGCATATGGTATTTTTCCAAACTCACAGGCGTAATTGCTGGCACCAAACCATCCACCCTCCTTGCCGCGCAAATTCAAACCTCTTGTAAATTTTGTATAATTCGAGCAATCGTGAACGGCAAGAACCCAGTTTTCTTCATCGGCAATTTTCATGAGTTTCAGCGTCAGCTCTCTGCTCCAAATCGGAGAAATGTATCCATGCCTGGAAATATACATGTTTTCACCGAAATAATTATCGATGTTGTTTGCATTCAGATGCAATTCCGCACAATTGATAAAATCTAGTTTTGTTTCAAGGATCGCCTGCTTTTTCCCCAAAAACGCTTTGAAGAATTCTGGCGTCATTGGCGTTTCGATACCTGCATACTTTATATATTTCTTTGCAACTTTAATATTTTCAATCACTTTGTCTGAGCAATGAGAGGCACCCAGGTTGAAACGTATCTCGTCAAGACCGGCTTCGCCTAATGCCCTCAACGTCTCTTCTGTGGCCAAAGTGCCATTTGTGTATAGATGCTGATGTATCTGTGCAGCATGAAATTTCTTTATGATTGGATAGTATTTTTCGATTTCTATAAATGGTTCCAGATATACATAGGAAATACCGGTAGGTTTACGTTGGATGGAAAGCAGCAGATCAATATCCTTCTCATAGAATTTTGTACCTCCGATTTCCAGCATACCTTCGCCAATAGGAGGAATACAATCCAGTTCTCCATAATTGTAACAGAATTTGCACTCCAGGTTGCATTTATTTGTTTTCCTGATTGCACTCAAGCCGGTTCCAAGCAAACAGGAACGGCAGCCTTTTGGAAACTTGTCTTCGTTTCCAACAAAGTATGTCCTGTTCTCCAAAGTCTTCAAATGATTGATTTTTGACATAAGCATATCATTTCTTTCATCGATTGCCGCCTCGATTTGTGCAAAGGTAGCATAAACGATTTCTTGCTGATAGGTCATGAGTTCCTCATCTTCCGGCAATGATGAAAAAAACTCAAACCATGTCAGAGCATCTTTTTTAGAAATTCTCATAGCATGTCCTCCCGGCAATCGTCTAAACAAGTATCTGGAAATACGCATGCGCATTCTTCAAACACCCGAGGATTATAGCATGAAATCTATGCAACAGCAATCATTACCGCATCATGCAGTGCTTTGAAATCTGAAGCTATCCAGTGCAGCGCCATGCGGGAGATGCTGAAACACAGTGCTTCCTGGGAAATAATTCACTCTACCAGCCATATCCAACAAAAAACCGCCTTTTGTTCAAAGGCGGGGTGTATGGCTGTCCTGAGGGGTAACCCCCGGGGCTATACTTTGCAGTGCCCCAAAGTGCCGCTGCGCCGAGTTTTCTCACCCGCTTCTAAAGCAGGGTTGGTGCCCTATCTTGCATTTCTGCCGTCCCCTGGCGTTTGCTAAAAACGGGGGCATGACATCCATGCACGAACCCGGGCTCCGAATGTGGAGATGTGGGTAAAACCAAAGCGCTGGCGCACACTTCAGGAG
>JAEZLW010000204.1 GCA_023415145.1 Bacillota bacterium
ACGGTAAGGCGCATTGTCGCCAATTTCAATCCCCTGCCGTATTGTGAGGGCGGGATATCTTTCGCGCACTGCGGCCAATTCGGACAGCCAGTCCGAAAAGACGGGCGGCTTATCCACCCCAGGGTCCGGATGATGCGGCTCGATATGGTCCGTTATGCAAATTTCTGCAAGATCAAGTTCTACCGCCTGCCGGCATATTTCATCCAGTGTTTGCCGGCCGTCTATGGAGTGGGTGCTGTGTAAGTGATAATCCATTTTTCGAATGCTACCCATATTCATATATACCCTTTCCTGCAAACGGTTAATCAATGCAGTTCCTGCATCATTACTTTTTTCAACGCAAAATCATGACCGTTTTCTTCATAGTTCATTATTCTTCAAAAAATTTGGGGATTCCAAAGGGATATATCCCTTTGGCGAGGGTCCAGGGGGCAGAGTCCCCTGGCACTGCGCAGGAGAAAGAGCACCGCCTCCTTCACGGGGATGCCGGTAATCTCCTCCAAAGCCCGGCGGTAAAGCTGCAATTGGGGAGCATAGCGGGCAAATACCGCCTGCTCATCCTGAACATAATCCGTCTTGTAATCGATGAGCACCCAGGCACCGTCCTCCAGGAAGCAGCAATCAACCACACCCTGCACAAGCATGAATGGATCACGGTTCAATCGAAGGTTGAAAGCCCATTCCCGGTGTATGCATTCCGACTTCAGCAGCCGCCTCCCCCAATCACTTTCAAAAAAGTTCACAAGCCAATCTACATACAACCCCTCCCGCTGGGCAAGAGTAAGCAGGCCTTTGCCGGACAATTCGTCCAATCCTTTCAAGATTGCATAGCGCAGCGCTTCCCCCCGAGCATCTCTGAGCACCATAAGCGGCAGACAGCCCAACGCCTTATGCGTGGCTGTGCCCAGGTCTGCCGGACTGACGGCTTTTTTCAAAAGAAAGCCAGGCCGGGACGGTAGGGGTGAAAGCCGCAGGGGCAGCACCATTTCCTCAGTCCGGGCTTTGATTTCCGGCGTCTCTTCACCCTCCTGGGGCAGGAAACCGGGCAAAAGCCTCTGTTTGCACAAGGAAGTAACGGAAGTCTTTAACGGAAGCCCTGTGACCCTTCCTTCCGGTTTTGAGGATAACAGCCTGGCGATATGAGATGGAACAGGCCGCTTATCCTCAAGCAACAATCGTGAAACTTGGGTGTGTATACTTTCTTTTTTTTCCACACCGCTTCTCCCGGATTCACTGCAAACGTAGATTTTCCAAGGTGTACGTTCCTGTGGATAACCTGTGGAAGATGTGTATTTCTTCCCTGTATCCGCCTCTGAATCCTGCTCGCCTGTGGAAAAATCATCATTCCAGTCCCGAAGAGCTGCTGCCTCAGGCCTGAAATAGGCTGCCTGGGCGATCCAGTCAAGCATACTGCCTGCTTTAAACACACGGTAAGAACCGGGAGGCATCGACCACAATCGGGCAGGCTCCTTGCCTGAAGCAGTGCCTATCATCATCAGCGACTCCCGCGCTCTTGTCATGGCGACATATAGAAGCCTTGCCCGCTCCGCCTTTTCCTCTGCCTGGGTTTTTTGCATGATGGCTTTCTCTGCCAGTGTTTTTGTACGGATTCTCTCCTCCTGACGGATGCATGGAATGCTCAGCCCCAGATCCCGGTGGACCTTTAATGGCGATACATGGCCGGATGCGTGCATCTTTCCGCCAAGTCCCATGACCACAACGGCCGGAAATTCCAGCCCTTTGCTCTTGTGAATGCTCATGATGCGCACCACATCCTCAGTCTCTCCCAGCACCTTGGCGGTGACTGCATCACCGGATTTTTTCAGGTTCTCTCCATGGGCGAGGAAGCCATGAAGGCCTGCTCCCTGCGTTTGCTCATAGGCAGCCGCCCGTTCGCACAACAGCCTCAGGTTGGCCTGCCTGGCTTCACCGGCAGGCAGAGCACCTGATCTTGTATATATTCCCGTCGTAAACAGCAAATGCCATAGCAGCTTGTTAAGCGGCAAGCTTCGGGATAAAAACCGCCAATTTTCCAGCTTTTCCGCAATGGAGGCACACAGTTCCCTAAGCGGACCGCTTTGCGTTACACAATGGAAGAATGCCTCATGAAAGGGAATATCCTTTCCGGGCTTCACAAGCCGTATCATGGCCAGCGTTTCTTCATCCAGAACAAAACAGGGGCTGCGCAGCGTTGTGAGCAAGGGAATATCCTGCAAAGGATTGTCCAGCACCTGCAAAAGCGCCATCATGGTTGCGATCTCAGGAAGCCCGAAGTATTCTTCATCAGCTTCAGAGTAAACCGGAATGCCTTCCTTCGCCAACGTTTCTGCAACCAGGTGTGCTGTATTTTTCGCTTTGGGCAAAAGTACAGCGATATCCCGCCAGCGAAAAGGCCGGAGCTGTTTTGTTTCCTTATCCATAAAATGTCGGTTCATAAGTCCACGAATGCAACTGGCTGCCCGGCGAGCTTCCTTCTCGACCCTTGTCGGTTCTTCTTCCCCGTCGTCGTATTGCGCCGCTTCCTCCTCAGAGGGACGCAGCACATGCAGTTCCACAGGAAGATCCTTTTGCATCTCCCTGCCAAGTATCAAGCGTGCCTCGCTGTCATAGCCGATTTCCGTCACATCTTCCCGCATCACGCTTTCAAACACCTGATTCACGGCATCGATTACCGGTTTGGCGCAACGAAAATTTTCCTGCAGGCTGATGCGCCGGAAGAGCGCTTTCTCAGAGGGAGAGGCTTCCCTGGCCTTTTGCAGAAATAACGTGGGATCGGCTAAACGAAAGCGGTATATGCTCTGTTTCACATCGCCTACCAAAAAGGCTCCCCGTCCGCCATGCACCGCCTGCAAAATGGCTTCCTGAATTCCGGAGATGTCCTGGTACTCATCAATAAACACAGCGTCAAACCGGCTCCGAACCGCCTCCCGCCATGATGGATGGCGCAGTACGGCAAGTGTTTTGTGCTCCAGGTCATGGAAGTCGTATACGTTCTTTTCCCGTTTCAGCTCTTTGTACCGCTTGTAAAGTTTGCGGGTAAGCCGCATCAGCGCCCGCAGCGCCGGCCTTGTATGGGCGATATCACGGGCAGACAGAGCCATGTCCCGCGGAGCACTTTCCACGATTTTTAAAAGACCCTCGCGAATTCTGGCGCGCTGATTCTTTAGCAACTCCCCCCACGCCATGGTCTCCGGGCTTTTCTTGCGCAAGGGCGGAAATCTTGGAAAATTCCGCCGCTCCCAAGCGCTGCGCAACAGGTCCAACCCTTGATCCGCCGCCGATACAAGCAACATCATTTGATGCAAGTCTGCCTGAAGTATTTCTTCATACGCCGGATCGGCAAACGGATCGTCCAGCATGGACAATAGTTCATGCGCGGCATCCAGACTGCCCTGGAGCTGCAATTTTATGCCTTTTGCAAGCTCCGTTGTCCAGGGATGCTGTTTGATCTCATCTTCATTTGGGAAGTCGGCCATACGCTGGTGCAGCCAGTGCCAAGGATCCGGCAAGGACATCAAAAAGTGGTACAGCGCATCGGCCATTTCCTTGATGTCTTCATCATCAAACTGTTCAGCAAGCTCTGTGAATCCTTGCTTGCCCTCCTCGTATGCCATCAAAAGCACATCATCAAGCGCTTGCCGGTACAGAGCATCCTGCTCTCCACCCTCGATCAGCCGGGCCGTGGGATCAAGCTCTGCCGCCTGGAAGTGCTCCCGTATCACCTGTCCGCAGAACACGTGAAGCGTACTGATGGAAGCCCGGTCTACCTTCAGCGCCTGCTCCCGAAGCGCTTCCTGTGTATCCGCCGCGTCATTCAGCGATTTTAGAATTCTCTCCCGCATCTCTGCCGCTGCCGCCCGGGTGAATGTCACCACCAGCATTCGGCTGACATCCAAGCCATCCTTTTGTATCAGCGACAGGATTCGTTCCACCAACACGGCCGTCTTTCCGGAACCCGCGGCGGCGCTCACCAGAATCATGCCATTGCGTGCATCGATGGCCTGCTGCTGTGCCTGTGTCCAATTGGGCATGGGAACGCCTCCCTTCCTTGTGGCATATTGTACCGTAAGGACGGAATGTTGTAAACAGCGCAATGTTTCACGTGAAACAATCCGGGAAATGCCCTTCCCCTTCCCTGTTTCACGTGGAACATATTGCCGTAGCGCCACTTTCGTTGAACTGTCTTCTTTTGTATGATAAAATGATGATGGTTCTCGAAATCTGTACAAAAAAGGCGGGCGACGATTTATGCCGATTACGTCCTTTGACAAGGACTCTATTAAAAAAAGCATCATTGGAAAGCTGCAGCGGTATAATGGCCGCACCATCGCGGAAGCGACGAACCAGCAGATATATAAAGCGCTGGCTTCCACCGTTCGCGATCAAATCATGCAGAAGTGGATGAGTGCAAGAGAGGAACGCAAGGAGAGCAAGGCAAAACGGCTGTATTATCTTTCCGTGGAGTTTCTGATGGGCCGTACCCTTTATTGCAATATGCTCAACCTGTGCAGCACTGAGGTATACCGGGAAGCCCTAACGGAATTGGGCATTGATTTGAATACCGTTTTGAGGGAAGAACCGGAACCCGGCCTGGGCAACGGTGGGTTGGGCCGATTGGCGGCCTGTTTCCTGGACAGCTTGTCCTCCCTGAACCTTCCGGCCATGGGCTGCACCATCCGCTATGAATACGGGCTTTTCCGCCAGAAGATGGTGGACGGCCAGCAGGTGGAGCTTCCCGACGATTGGCTTGTCAACGGCAACGTCTGGGAGATGGCCGTGCCGGAGGATGCCTGCGAGGTACGCTACGGCGGCCGGCTGGAGGAAGCGGTGGAAAACGGTGTGCGCAAATTCCGGCACAAGGACTATTTCACCGTGGAAGCCGTACCCTACGATATGCCTGCCGTGGGTTATGATACAGGCACCGTCAATACGCTGCGTATGTGGCGCGCCCGGTCACCCAAGGGCATCGATCTGTGCTCCTTCGGCCAGGGGAATTACATCCGCGCCACCCAGGAAATCGAGCTTGCGGAAGTCATCAGCAAAGTGCTTTACCCGGAGGACAACCACTACGAGGGCAAAATGCTCCGGCTCAAGCAGCACTATTTCTTCACCAGCGCTACGCTTCAATATGCTTTAAAGTCATTCAAGCGCATGCATGGCACGAATTTTGCACTGTTGCCGGAAAAAGTGGTGTTTCATGTCAACGACACCCACCCCGGGCTCGTGATTCCGGAGCTGATGCGCCTGTTGATGGATGAGGAGGGCCTGGGCTGGGACGAAGCCGCCAACATCACGCAAAAGACGGTGGCTTATACCAATCATACCATCATGTCGGAAGCGTTGGAAAAGTGGCCCGAGGACATGGTGCAAAGCCAGCTTCCCCGCGTCTATATGATTTTGCAGGAGATCAACCGCCGCCTGTGCGAAAAATTGTGGGATAGGTTCCCCGGCGAATGGGACCGTATTGCGCAAATGGCAGTTCTGGCTTATGGTCAGGTGCATATGGCCAATCTATGCGTAGCCATGAGCTTCTCGGTAAACGGCGTCAGCCAGCTTCACGGGGAAATTCTCAAGGCTGACACCTTCAAGGATTATTACGCGGTGGCTCCGGAGAAGTTTTCCGCCATTACCAACGGTATCACGCACCGCCGCTGGCTGCTATCCTGCAATCAGGATCTGACCAGGCTGATCCGCGATACCATCGGGGACGGTTTCATCAAAGAACCGGAATTGCTTGCGGATCTGCTTCCCTACCGCGATGATGCGGCTTTTCGTCAGGAATTTGCCCGCATCAAGAATCAAAACAAGGTGCGCTTGTCCCGTATGGTGTTTGCCCGACAGGGCATTTCGGTAGACCCGCTCTTTCTGTATGATGTGCAGGCCAAGCGGCTGCATGAGTACAAGCGGCAGCTTCTAAACGCGGTGCACATTCTGGTTTTGTACAACCGCATTGTGGAAGACGCAAATTACAACATTGCACCCCGAACCTTCTTCTTTGGGGCCAAGGCCAGCCCCGGTTATCGCCGGGCCAAGCTGATCATCCGCTTCATCAATGCCCTTTCCCAGCTCATCCAAAAGCACCCCAGGGCCAGCAAGATGCTGCAGGTGGTTTTTTTGGAAAACTACGATGTATCCACCGCGGAAATACTGATTCCTGCCGCGGAGCTGTCTGAACAGCTTTCCACCGCCAGCAAAGAAGCCAGCGGCACCGGCAACATGAAGTTCATGATGAACGGAGCCCTTACCATCGGCACCATGGATGGCGCCAACGTGGAGATCGCCCAGCAAACCGGCATGGACAACATTTACATCTTCGGTATGCGGGCTGACCGGGTACAAAGCCTGTATCAGGAGCGCACGTACAACCCCATGCAGATTTTCGAAACCAACCGGGAAATCCGTCTTGCCATGACCCAAATGATCGACGGCACTCTGTTCCCCGACAACCCCGCCACCCTTCAGGAGCTGTACCATGCCCTCCTGCTGGGCGAATATGGCTGCAATGCCGATCCCTATTTTGTACTGAAGGATTTCGGCTCCTACGCCATGGCACAGCTTCGGGTAGACGAGGATTACCGAAACCCAGACAAATGGTGGCGCATGGCCATCACCAATACCGCCACCTCCGGCATCTTCTCCAGTGACCGTACCATTGCTGAGTACAACGAAAAGATCTGGCATCTCAAACCGCTTACCCGCAAGAACTGACCAGGGGCTCTGCCCCTGGTCCCCGCCAAAGGGATATAACCCCTTTGGAATCCCCAGATTTTAGGTTTCTGTTCTTGCCTTTTATTACGACAAGCTATGCTTACAATAGATACGCGTGCGAAGCACGCTACCAATTGGGCGTTTGTGAGGCTCCGTAGCCGAAGCGCCGCCTGTGGCGGATGAAGCGAGGCGGAGGAGCCTGGCGAAACAAGAAGTACGAGCGGCAGCGAGTAATGCTCCGATTGAGCCAGATGGATAAGGGGGAGGATCAAGACTCCCCCGCCCCTTTCTGTTTCTCTTTCGGGACGAAAGAGAACAAACACCTCTGTCACAGGCCAGTTGCTAGCAATTGGCCGAATCAGCAAATTGTATCAATCGTTGTAATGTACCTCATCCAAAAGGAGGTCCCATCCTTGCTCCTGCACGATTCCCACGATTCCTTCTACCGCTCGCCGCTGGGTGCGCTGCACTGCGGCGCTTCCCTGCGCCTGCGCTTCACCTGCGACTTTGCAAGGTCTGTTCAGGTACGCACCTGGGACGGGCAGGAATCCTTTCATCCAATGACTTTACAAAGCCCAAACACCTATGCGGCAGAATTGACAGCGCCATTGACGCCCATGCTATGGTGGTACGACTTCGTCATCCATACAGAGCATGGCATCCTTCGCTACGGCAACGCCTATGACCAGTTGGGCGGTGAAGGCGCTTTGTATGAAGGTACGCCCGCCAGCTTTCAGGTGACGGTTTTTGATCCAGCTTTTGAAACGCCATCTTTTTTGCATCATGGAACGATATACCAAATTTTTCCAGACAGGTTTTCGAAAGGTCTTTCTGCTTCCATCTCAAAACGCTCAGATACATACCTGCATGAAAGCTGGGACGAAACACCTCTTCTTTGCATTGATCCCCGCAGCAACGACAACATGGCGCTGGACTTTTTCGGAGGCAACATAAACGGCATCGCACAGAAACTGCCTTACCTGAAAGATCTGGGCATCTCGGTGCTGTATCTGAATCCAATCTTCAAGGCCCGCAGCAACCACAAATATGACACCGGCGATTACCGCAGCATCGATCCCATGTTCGGCACGGAAGATGATTTTCAGGCACTATGCGAAAAAGCCACCGCCATGGGCATCCGTGTAATTCTGGACGGCGTGTTCAGCCATACCGGGGAAGACAGCGTTTACTTCAACAAATACGGCACGTATGACAGCTTGGGAGCATATCAAAGCCCAGACTCCCCCTATTCCTCCTGGTTCACCTTTACGGACTATCCCGAAAGCTACAAATGCTGGTGGAATATTCCGACCCTTCCGGAGGTGCGCAAGGATGATCCCAACTACCGCTCCTTCCTGTTCAATTCAAAAAGCGGTATCGTGCCTCTCTGGCTGAATAATGGCGCTTCTGGCTGGCGGCTGGACGTGGCGGATGAATTGCCGATGGATTTTTTGCGGGAGCTGAGAGATGCGGCCAAGCGTATGAAAAGTGACGCCGCGATACTTGGCGAAGTGTGGGAGGATGCAAGCAACAAGATTTCCTACAACGTGCCACGCAGTTACTGCCTGGGAGACACACTGGACAGTGTGATGAACTATCCCCTGCGGGAAGGAATCATTTCCTTTTTGACATATCAGTCCTCTGCCTATCAATTGGTCCGGTTAATCCGCCATCAGCAGGAGGTGTACCCAGTACCCTTTCTTTATGCCATGATGAACCTGATTGGCAGCCATGACCGGGCCCGGATCATCAACGTATTGGCCGGCTGCGAATGGGGACACATGCCCAGGGAAGAGCGGACAAATCTCCGCCTCACCCCTGAGCAGTACCGCCTGGGCGTGGAACGCTTTTTGAAGGGGATGCAAATCTTGTGCGCTCTTCCGGGTGCGCCTACGCTGTACTACGGCGATGAAGCCGGCATGCAGGGTACGGCGGACCCCTATAACCGGGGTACCTTCCCATGGGGACGGGAGGACATTCCGCTTCAAAATGCCGTCCGCACACTGTTTCAAAGACGCAAAAACAGCCCTGTACTGCAAACCGGCTTACTGGAAACGGCCGCATTGGATGAAGATACGCTGTTAATCCGCCGCTATATCTCAGGCGGCAAGGATGCCTTTGGCAAGCCTTCTCAAAACGGCGAAGAAATCATCACGGTCCGGCGGTGAAGGCAGGGTAAAGGGGGAATAGGATGGATGCCATCGAGAAGCTGCAAAGCATGGTGGATGAAAGCCGCCGCATTGTGTTTTTTGGCGGAGCCGGCGTTTCCACAGAAAGCGGCATCCCTGATTTTCGGAGCGAAGACGGCCTGTATCATCAAAAATATGATTGTCCGCCGGAAACAATCCTCAGTCTTTCCTTCTTTCATCGGAATCCCGATGTGTTTTTCAGATTCTACCGTGAAAAAATGATCTGTCAGGCAGCCAGGCCCAACTCTGCCCACCTTGCATTGGCCTCCTGGGAGGCGGCAGGAAAACTGACCGCCATCGTCACGCAGAATATTGACGGCCTCCATCAGGCGGCAGGCAGCAGGAATGTCATCGAGCTTCACGGCACCGTTCACAAAAATTGCTGCTTGCGCTGTAAAAAGCCCTATGGCCTAGATGCCGTCTGCAAGTCCCCCGGCGTACCAAAATGCTCCTGCGGCGGCATCATCAAGCCTGAAGTGGTACTGTATGAGGAGCCGCTTGATCAAAAGGTGATGGAACAAACCGTGCGGGAAATCGCCGATGCGGACATGCTGCTGATCGGCGGCACATCTCTTTTCGTGTATCCTGCAGCAGGATTCGTGCAGGCGTTTTGTGGCAAATACATGGCAATTCTCAACAAAACGCCTACTCCCATGGACAACAAAGCAGATTTGGTGATCGCCGGTTCCATCGGCAAAACCCTTGAAAAAATCCGCGTATAATAATTTTCATTCCGGACAAGATAGGATTGATGCTTCGAGGTGGTAGAATTCGTTGCAACCACGCGCCCCGGTGGCTGAAAGAGATGCAGGAGAGGCAACGCCTGCCGAAGCATGAAAACAGGGTTTATCCTGGTGGCAAACAGCATGGAAAATGAATTCCTCCCTTCCAAAGAAATGGTTTCTTTGGTTCTCCTTTTTTCTACAGCGTGAAGGTTGTAAACAAGGAGTTGCAGGGAAGACCCCTGCCAAAAGGGATACGTAAAATCATGTTTTGCGTTGCTGTTTCCACAGGATAAACCTTGTTCGTTTTACTTAAGAACAGCGAAGCCTGTCTCCTTGTCTGTCCTGACTTCCACCACGGCCTGTGCCTTTGCCCCGGAAAGGTCGCTGCGGTCGGTGCATGTCACAAATGTCTGTACACCGTCAATCCTGTCAAGCAGCAGCGCACGGCGCTTGGGGTCCAGTTCGCTCATCACATCGTCGAGCAGCAATACAGGCGCTTCTCCTGTTTCCAGCTTCATCATGGTCAACTGCGATAGCCGCAAGGCCAGCGCCGCGGTCCGCATCTGCCCTTGGGATGCGTAATTTTTCATGTCCTTGCCTTTGATGGTTACATGAAGGTCGTCCCGGTGCGGGCCAAAGTGGGTTACGCATCTGCGCATATCCTCCCGCCGGGATTTGTACAGCCCTTCCAGCATCTTTTCATATGGCTTGTCCGCATTCGCCATCACGCCAACATACCGGGCATCAAATATCTCGTCCTTGGCACCTGCAATATGGCTGTAGTTTGCTCCAGCCTCAATCTTCAATATTTCCGCAAACCAGCGCCTGTGTTCTGAAATTACTGCGCCTTCCCGAGCCAGCTGCTCATCCCATACCTCCAACTGGCCGGCGGGGCTTTTGCTGGCTCCGGGCGCGGCCAAGGCCCGCAGCAGCGCATTGCGTTGATTTAAAGTAGACACGTATTTTTGCAGGGCAAAAAAGTACGATGGCCGAAGCTGGGAAAGCTGCATGTCTATAAACCGCCTGCGCAAAGCCGGACCATCCTTGATCAGTTCCAGGTCTTCCGGTGAAAACATCACGCAGTTCACATGACCCATCATCTCGCCGATGCGGGCAGCGGGCTTGCCATTTAAAAATATCTGCTTGGCCCTCTTTTGCTGGGACCAAAGCTTGACCATCACTTCCCGGCGGCCATCCCGGCGCAGCACCTGCACCTGGACGCTGCCTGATATGCTCCCCTGCCGGATCAATTCCCTGTCCTGGCTGGTTCTGTGGCTTCGGCCCAAACAGCACAGATGGATGGCCTCCAACAGATTTGTTTTTCCCGATCCATTGGCGCCATGAAAAACCGTGATGCCCTCTGATGGTGAAAAAATGACACAGGGATAGTTCCGGTAGTCCTGGAGCTTAAGCTGCCGGATGACCATTACTATCCCTCCTTACAAGGAAAGTAGAGGGCTCTGCCCTCTACAATTCGAGAAAATGACTTTGTCATTTTCTCGATCTTGCACTTTTCGCCTGTGAGCCATCTCACAGGCCTTGGCTTTGCCAAACCTTTGCGATGGCTCACGGTCGGCGAAAAGTGTAAGGAATGTTTGCTTCGCAAACTCCCGCCCGGCCGGCAAAGCCGGTCGAGACGATTGCAATTGAAGGGATTTCGCTCCTTCTGGCTCAATCGTCGCACTACTCACTGCCGTTCGCAACCCCGGCGGCTCAATCGTCGCACCGCTTCGCTACCGCTTGCGCTGCTCGTTTCGCTCGCTTCCTCCGCATCGCTTCATCCGCCACTGGCGGCGCTCAGCTTCGGAACCCG
>JAEZLW010000216.1 GCA_023415145.1 Bacillota bacterium
CCGGCGGCCAGCAGCAGCGTGTGGCCATCGCACGGGCGCTGGTGACATCCGGCGACGTGATTGTGCTGGATGAACCCATCACCAACCTGGACTCCAAGCTGCGGGAAGAAATGATCGTAGAGATTCAAATGCTGCAAAAACAGCTTGGCACAACCATTCTGTATATCACCCACGACCAGGAAGCAGCACTGCAGCTGTGCGACCGCATCGCCATTATGGAAACGGACGGCTCCATTGTGCAGTTCGGCACGGACGAGCAAATCATACAACAGCCGGCCAGCCGCTTTGTTTTTGAATTCATCGGCGTATCCAACTTCCTCCCGGTCCGGGAGGAGGCGGGCAGCCTTTGGTTTGATGTGGGCGAACCCATCCGCTACAGCGATGGCTTGCCCCAGGGTTACCCAGCCGGCCAGGAAAACGACATGGGCATACGGCCCATGAACGTGCTGTTTGACCAGGAAAGCCCCATTCAAGGAACAATCACGCGGGAAGTGTTCCTTGGGAACCAGTACAACTATTTTGTAAGACTGGGCCAAAGCGAAATCCGTGTGCAGCACAACACCCTGGACGTGCTGGAGAGCCGCGCCTACAAAGAGGGCGAAACGGTGGGCTTGCGCTTTATCAATCCGGTGTTCTACGAGCGAAAGAAGGTGGCACAGGCATGATCGGGACATACAGAAACAAGGTATCACCGGATCTTAAGCGCCTGGAAGGGAAACGGTTCAGGCTGGACAGCGTGCTGACGATCATCAGCTTTGTCATGCTGCTCATCGTGGTGGTCGTTCCCATTGCCATGATCATCTACAACGCCTTTTTTCACGAGGGCAAGTTCGATCTGGCGATGTTCAAGAGCGTGCTGGGCCATGAGGCCAATGTCAGTGCGGTCATAAACACTGTCGTCATCGCTGTCTGGGTTACGGTGTTCGGCACCATCATCGGCGTATTCTACGCCTGGCTGCTGGGCCGCAGCGACATTCCGGCCAAAGGCCTGATGCGGGCACTTTTCAACATTCCCTACATGTTTCCGCCATTCTTTGGAGCGATGGCCTGGGACCTGATGTTCTCCCGGCGCGGCGGCTATGTCAATATGTGGCTGATGCAGACCTTCGGGCTTGCCAGCGCACCCATCAACATCAACTCCATCTGGGGGATTATCTTCGTGGAAACCACCTTCTACTTTCCGTTTGTCTTCATGCAGGTGGTCAGTGCGCTGGAACGCATGGACCCCACGCTGGAGGAATCGGCCCGCATCGCCGGGGCGCGCCAGCACTATGTCATTAGGCGTATTACCCTGCCTCTTGTCAAGCCCGCCATCTCCTCCGGCGCACTGCTGATACTCATTTCGTCGCTGGCCCACTTTGGCGTTCCTTCGATTCTGGGCTTTTCCCAAAACATTTACACGCTGCCCACACGCATCTACCAGCTCATCGCCCGGGCGGGCGGGGAATTCGATGGTATACGCCAAGGCGCTGCACTTTCTGTGCTGCTGGTCGTTGTGGTTGCCATTGCGCTGATTCTGCAAAAAATGGTGCTTCGGGCTGGCAACTATGACATCATCAAGGGCAAAAGCATGCGCCCATCCTTGTCCAAGCTGCGCGGCGCCAAATACCCGCTGCTTGTCATCAGCATCGCTACGCTCCTTATCATCGTCGTCGTTCCGCTGGTGGTGATATTCCTGGTAGGCCTATTAAAGGCTTACGGCCTGCCGCTGATTCCCAAGAACTTCTCATTGAAGAACTATTACACCGTGCTGTTTGGCAACATGACGGTGATGGACTCGGCCAGGAACTCGCTGATTTTATCGGTGGGTGCGGGTGTGCTGTGCATGTTCCTGGGCGTGATGATCGCCTATGTGGTGAACAAAATCAAACCCCGCGGAAAGGGTGTGCTGGAAGTCCTTTCAGTGCTGCCCTATTCCATACCGGGCACGGTGCTTTCCATAGGCGTGATACTGGCATGGTCTGGCGCGCTTGGCATCAATCTGTACAATACGCTGTGGATCATACTGATCGCCTACATGGCCCGGTACCTGTCCTTCTCCATGAAATCGGCATCCGCTTCACTTCGGCAGGTGCATTCCTCCCTGGAGGAGGCAGCCCGTTCCTGCGGTGCATCCCACATGGAGTCCCTTCGTGACATCACGCTGCCGCTGATCCGCCCTGCGATGATATCAGGCTTTTTCCTGATCTTCTTGCCCGCCATGCGCGAGCTGACCACTTCGGTGCTGCTGTACGGTCCGTACACCCGCACGCTGGGTGTGGCGGTCTTTTCGCTCAGGGACAGCGGGCAGATCCCCCAGGCGGCTGCGCTGGCTTCGCTGACCATCGTGTTCATCGTGATCATCAACACCATTGTGACGTTCATCGTCAAGGACAGGAAGGGGGTGTAACCAGTGGAACAAATCGTATTGGACCATGTTTCCAAGCGCTTCGATACCAAAACACTGGGAACGGTCACGGCTGTAAAGGACTTTTGCCTGACAGTGAAGGAGGGCGAATGCTTCTCCTTCCTCGGCCCATCCGGCTGCGGCAAAACCACCACACTGCGTATGATTGCCGGTTTTGAAGACCTGTCGGAAGGTGCGATCCACCTGTGCGGCCGTCCGGTATCCGTCAAAGCCAAAAATCTTTACGTGCCGCCGGAGGAAAGAGGGCTGGGCATGGTCTTCCAGGCGTTCGCCGTATGGCCCCATATGAACATCTTTGAAAACGTGGCGTTCCCCCTCAAGGTGCAAAAACTCAACCGCACGGATATCAAAGCCCGCGTCACCGAAGCTCTTCGGCATACGAGCCTTACCGGTACGGAAAACAGCTATCCTTCGGCACTGTCCGGAGGTGAGCAGCAGCGCATTGCCCTGGCCCGCGCCATTGTTACCAACCCCAAAGTCATGCTTCTGGATGAGCCGTTGTCCAACCTGGATCCCAAGCTCCGGGAGACGATGCGCTTTGAGATCAAGGCGCTGCAAAAGCGATTCAATTTTACCATCATCTTCGTCACCCATGACCAATCGGAGGCCATGGCCCTGTCCGACCGGATGCTGGTGATGGACATGGGCAAGGTGGTGCAGACAGGCACGCCGACGGAATTGTACAATAAACCGGTGAGCCGCTTTGTGCACAACTTCCTGGGCCAGTCGACCTTCATTGACATATTGCTGGAAGATGGCAAGGTCTATCCCAAGGGCGATACGTCACAGGCCATCGACATCCCCATCCCGTCAGGCGTAAAACGCGAGATGGTACTGGCAACGCGGCCCAACGCCATCGACCTCAACCGTGAAACCGGCTACAGAACAAAGATCGAAAAGCGCATCTTCCTGACCGACTACACCAAGTATCTGGTGCGCGTAGGCAGCCAGGTTCTCACCATACAAACCCCGCACCGCAACGTATTTTCACAAGGTGAGGAATGTTTCGTCCGTTTCCTGGAACCCATCTGGTACCCGCCGGACGATGCTGCGGCCGAAGCGGAACGGAACCGCCGCCAGCTGATCTGAAATACCACGCGCTTCCCATCCTGAAGGTATGGGAAGCGTATCCTTATCATCTGCCGCCGCTTGCAGATTGCATGCCGATTTGATAAGATGATAAAAAAGCGGTTCGAAACATATGCAGCACCCTGGCAATCCTGCTTGACGAGGGGGTTTTTGCGTTGAAACGGATCATTGGGCTTTTTCGCAAAAATACACTGATGCGGGCAGCTTGCATCGGCTTTGCGCTGGTGCTGGCGGCGGGCCTAATCTTTGCTGCATTGCTTCAGGTGTTTGAAAACATCACCCTCATGTCCATCACCCGCCTCAATAGCCAGTTCTCCGCGCAGGTAGACTCCGTTTCAGCATTCTTGCAGTTTTCCATCAAGAGCTTCGGCATGCCCCTTTTTTATTCTCCAGCCGTGACGAAGCTTCGGGAAAACGAAAGCCTGACCAACTACGAGCGCATCCTGGGTGTCAGGGAACTTGGTGTGTTCGTCAGCACCAGTGAATTCGCAGATTCCGTCTATATATTCAGCGGAAAACAGGGTATGGCTCATACCACCGATTCCAGTCAGACCAGTGAAACGTTTGCCAGGTTTCACGACCAGGAGGCAGTGCGTCTGTTCCTGAACCGCAAAAACGACGACCGCCTGTTGCCCATTTTGCGGGACGCGCCGGGGAAAAACAAGCGGTATTACTCCTTTGTCATGTTCGAATTGACCATGGATAACAAGCCGGACGACAGTGCCATCATGATCAATGTCTCATCGGAATGGTTTGATTCCATGCTGCTTCGCCTGGATTCGCCCGTGTCAGGCGGTGCTTCTGTCATCGTTGATCCCTCCGGCGTGCCCATCATCAGCAGCCGGGTGGGGTATGGGGACAGTGTTCCGCTTTTCTATGAGGACATTTCGCCCAAGATCACATCAGGCGTGAACAGCGGATATCTGATTCGGCCCGTTCAAGGTCAGCGCGTGGTGTGCTTTTATTCGTCCATGAGCACCAACAAATGGTGTTACCTGCAGTTCCTGCCGTATGAAGAATGCATGCCCGGCCTTAATCAGCTTCGTTCCGGTGCGTTTTCGGTGTTCGGCGGGTTATTGGGCCTTTTGACGGTATTCGCCATGGCGGTGCTGTTGAAGGTTTACCTGCCTTACCGTGGAATGCGTCTTTCGCTCTCCCGCTTTCAGGAAACGGTGCCCGAGCTTGCTAACGGTACCGCGCCGCTTTCCGACCAGATGGATTATCTGGTGGACCGCTCCATTGATTCCATCCGCAAGCAGCCGCTGTATGACCGCCTGCTGCGGGAGAAAGCCATCTACGCCCTGCTGGAAGGCAGAAATTGGGGTTCATCTGAGGGTGGAAGTGACTGCCTGCTCCCGGATGACGGACAGCCCATCACGCTTATCCTGGCCTGCCGTCCTGAAACAGATCAAATACTGAAAGTGGCCAAGCAATGGCAAGCCGAAGCCGAAGGTGCAGTAAGCAACGGCATAACAGCAATGCTGATCCGGATGAAGGAAGGGGAAAGCCCCGAGCCCGTATGCCAGCAGATTGCTGCGCAGTTTGGCTGCCGCTGCATCTACAGCAGGCCCGTTAAGGATCCCAGCCTGCTGCCTGCCTGTTATGAGCGGCTGCTGGAGGTGGAATCACTGCATTGTCTGTATGAAGGCCGAAAGGTACTGTCTGAGGCGCTGCTGGATGGCCGCAATGAACCCAGCGGGCTGAATGAGCCTGCGCTGAAGCAGATGCTCCGGGACATCAACGCCGGAAGCCTTGACAAAGCAATTTCCTGTTGGCATGAGGTGCTTTCCTCCATAATGAATGACCGGTACCGTGAAATGGTATTTTCCCTGCGCCGGGTGGAAAACCTGCTGCTGGCCCGTTTGGGAGAATTGGAAGAAAACAGCGAACACTGCGTCCCGCATCGACAGATGGTCGAACGGCTGCACGATGCGCAAAGTATCGATGAAATTTCTGATTATATGGAAACACTGCTTTTGAAAATCTCCCAGCGCATCGCATCAGACCGGCGGCAGAAAGCGAGGCAAGTCGTTTCGCAAATTGATACAATAATCCATCAGCAGTGGGCGGATCCCGGCTTGAATGCGCAGTCCATTGCAGATGCTGTCGGTTTTTCAAGTGCGTATGTAGCAAATTTGTTTCGGCAGGAAAAAGGACTGTCCATCAGTGAGCAGATCAATGTTACCCGCATTCGCCACGCCCAAGTACTGCTTTGCCAGCCCGGGCCGCCAGTACAAGATATCGCTAAGCAGGTAGGTTTTGAAAATACGAAGTACTTCTTCGTTCTTTTTAAACAATATACAGGCATCACCCCTTTGAGGTATCGTGAGCAATCTTGTTCCGATACATGAGTTTTATGGACGGCTTATCGTGAAAGGGTTGTTTATCTCCGATGTCCGTATGTCTGCCCTGCAACCCATTCTCTTTCCGAACCCATGCATGGATGACGGTGATTGTTGCTGATGGTGTTCCTGGTATGAAATGATCAGGCCATGCTTGGGAACATGGCAGAAAAAGCGTATCCATAACGCCTCTGGCATCACCAGGTTCAACAAATATCGATAGCTCCAAAGGACAGGCCAAATTGGTTTTTTCGTGCTTCAGGCATGTGCCGCTAACCGCAACGTTTCGATGCATTCGTCCGGAAGCTTCATGCCATAGCTGTACCCGAGCATGGAATTTTCTGCACATTTTCATAATTGCATAATATGCATTGGTATATATTGTAGGGATTCATTGTTTTTACACAGCATTCACTATTTTTGCTTTTTGAATGTCAGCCGATTCGATGCGTAACGTATCTGAAATATTTTTCTGCACCTCTTGACAGATGGACTTGACGTGATATGATATTAGCAAGTAATTGCTTTGTTCATATGATCGGTTGATAGACGTTTCGAGGAATAAATTTGCCTCCTTATTCTTGTATACTTTTATTTGGTGTTTGGCCAGATGGCTTGAACATAAATATGATCATAGGAGGTCAGTTCAAATGAGAGCTGCAAAACGTTTTGCGTATCAGGTGCTAGTCGCTTTCCTCTTGATAACCTTCACCATGGGCGGGGTTTTGACAAGCGCCGGGGCCAGCGAGTATGAAAAAGTTGTCATCTCCTATACCGGCCCGCAGGTTGTTGCCGGCTATGACTATAACACAGGCGATGAATACAGCAAATTCATCCTTGACAAGTTCAATTTCGAGTTTCAGGGTACCAACGTTCCCTGGGGCGAATGGAACAACATGCTCAGTACATGGATCATGGCGCAGGATATGACCGATGTAGCCAACTTCAACTATACCGACGGTACGGCTGCAGACGCCGCCAAATTCGTGGAGCAGGGTCTGCTCAAGCGCCTCCCGGACGATTGGAAGACAAGGTGGCCTGGCGTCGCGGCAGTTTATGAGACGACAGCCCTTGGCCCGATGCTTGAGGAGCTTTTTGGCGGAACGTATTTCATCCCGCGGGCAAGGTTCTTCTATAATCTGCCTGGCGATCCCCTGGCCAACCACTGGTCCTTGTGGATGAGGTCCGACTGGGTTGCCGCCGTGGGCAAAGAAGTAAAGAACCACTACAGCATCCCCGAGGTGTTGGAAATTGCCCGTCTCATCAAGGAACAGGATCCCGGCAAGGTAGGAGCCGCCCTGGCCCCGATTTCCATGGACACCACGAACTCCGCAAACTTCTTCCTCAGAGCCAACAGCACCTATTGGGATTCGTTCTATAAGGGCGCTGACGGCAAATACGCATGGGGCGCTGCGGCGGATGAAACCCTTGCGGGGCTCAAGCTCTGGTATGAAGCGTACAGCACCGGTATCCTGGACCCGGAATTCTACCTGCTGGCTTATGAAAAGGATATGGAAAAATTCCAGACCCTAGGAACAGCCGGCATTTCCTACCTCGGCGGCCAGACCGCGGACGTTGAACGGTTCCGCATCGATTTCACAAGCCGCACAGGGTTTGATGGAAGCGCATTCAATCTTGCTACCCTGCTGGGAGCGGACGGCAACTACCATCAAAGAGACCTGATCAACTTCTGGGGCACGATTTGCTTCAAACCGGACGTGGATGACGCGGTATTTGAGCGCTGGATGGACCTCATGGAGTTCACAGGTAGCCCGGAAGGCTACCCCGGAACGCAAATGGGTCTGAAAGGCGTGGACTGGGATCGTGACGCTGATGGCAACATCGTATCTCTGGTCCCGCCGGGAACGCTGCTGGCCGGTGCTGTAGGCGAAGCGAAATACCCGAGCTTGGGGCATGTGCTCGGCTCCGTCATCCTGTGGGACGACCTTGCGTTTGACAACCCCAACATCGGCAAGAGCTACCGTGACGAGTCCAGGGCCCTTTATGCCAACCGCTATGAGTTCTCCACCCCTGAAACATTTGCCAAGGTGGACTGGAATCTCTGGATGCATAATACGGAAAATACGCGCAGGGCCAAGGGGATCGATTACAAAACGGAATTCGCCAACATGGTGACATCTGCCACCAGTGAAGAGAACCTGGTCGAGCTCTACAACAACTGGCTTGCATCACAGGCGGGGCTTATTCAACCTGTTCTGGATGAGCTGAACAAGTAAAATCTGTTGACAGCAAAACCGTGTGATGGTTGAACAATGTATTTGCCCGGGACGGTGCTCTGTCCCGGGCAAATACAACTATCTGGAAAAGGGTTTGATAAAATGGCCGTATCATCACCTGGCTTGAAAAAGCAATCTTCGAAAGGTTATCTTGCGAATACCGGGAGACGTATTCTGAAATACAAGGAAAAATACGTCCTTGTCCTTCCCGGTTTGGTATGGTATGTCATTTTTGCTTATATTCCGATTTTTGGCCTTTCTTTGGCCTTCAAACAGTATATTGCGAAATTGGGCCTGTTCGCAAGCCCCTGGATCGGGCTGTCCAATTTCGAGAACGTGTTCGCCGACCCGGCATTTTTGCAGTCCATATTCACAACGCTGAAAATCAACGCTGGCAGGCTTCTGTTTGTCTTTCCTTTCCCCATTTTTTTTGCACTTTTGATCAATGAAGTGCGGCTGGGGCGTTCCAAAAAGATACTGCAGTCCATCTTCACCTTTCCCCATTTCCTTTCATGGGTGATCGTAGCCAGTGTGATGATCAGCATTCTTGGGCAAAGAGGGATGGTCAACTCATTCTTGGGTGGCGTTTTTGACATGAAGCCCATCAGCTTCCTGGGAACACCCTCTTACTTTCTGCCAGTGGTATATTTGACCGATATATGGAAAAGCGCTGGATGGAGCGCTATTATCTACATGGCTGCCATATCGGGGATCGACACCGAACAATATGAAGCCGCCGAGATTGATGGCTCATCACGGCTGCAGCGTATGTGGTATATCACGCTGCCGGGGATTAAGCCCACCATCTTCGTGCTCTTTATTTTGGCTGTGGGCTATCTGATGTCAGGCGGTTTTGATCAGATTTTCAATTTGAGCAATCCGGCTACCATCAAAGTTGCGGAAACGCTCGATATGTATATCTATAGGATTACTTTCCGCGGTTCCGTCGATTTCTCCTATTCTGCCGCGGTTTCCCTGTTTAGATCCTTGATCAATTTGCTGTTGCTGTTTTCAGCCGACCGTTTCATGAAGCGCGTTGGCGGATCAGGACTGTTGGCCTAGTCCAAAAAAGGAGTTGATCGTTATTTTAGCGGCAAAGAAGACCCGCAGGGGTTTGCGGGATAAGTTTGAACTGATGGATGGCATCATTTTGGTACTACTGCTTATGATGGCCGTAATCATTGTTTTTCCGGTATTGAACGTCTTGGCCACATCCCTGGCCACGCAGAAGGAGGCTGCCGAAAGGCCGCTGCTTTTATTCCCCACCCAGCCTACAATCGATAATTATTACCGGTTGTTTCAGGACCCCCGTATTGCCATTGGCTATAAAACGACCTTGCTGATTCTGTTCTTGGGTGTTCCGATCAATCTGTTACTGACCACAAGCTTGGCCTACGGCTTATCCAGAACAAACTTTCCAGGGGGGAAGTTCATCTTTTACGCGGTCTTGCTGACCATGCTGTTCAACGGCGGCATTGTTCCCATGTATTTGTTGATGCTTCAACTTGGCCTGACCAAAAACATCTGGTCTGTGATACTTGCATATGGGGTCAACACCTTTTACTTTATTATTACGCGCACATACATGACCACGCTGCCGGATTCCCTGATCGAATCCGCAAAAATTGACGGCGCTGACGAGATGCGGATACTTTTTAGCATCATCCTGCCCCTGTCAAAACCTATCCTGGCAACAGTCCTGCTGTTTTATGCGGTGGACAGGTGGAATGAGTGGTTCAACTCCATGGTTTTTCTCCGCAGAAATGATTTGATACCGCTGCAGCTTGTGCTCCGCACCATTGTTATGGACTCGGTCATTGTGAATTCCCTGTCCATCGCGGGGCCGCGTGTTCCCAGGTTTACGGAGGGAATTCAAACTGCCACCATCATGGTCACCATGCTTCCGATTATGTGCTTTTTCCCATTCCTGCAAAAATACTTTGTAAAGGGCATCATGATAGGCGCCATTAAGGCGTAGTGAGTTAGAGGAAGCTGCATATGAGCGTTATGAGAGCATCCATAGACACGAGCAAAAAAGGGCCCCAAATAGACCGGCACGTATACGGGCATTTTTCGGAGCATCTGGGACGGTGCATCTATAATGGAGGATACTGGGTAGGGGAGGATTCGCCCATACCCAACGTTCGGGGAATCCGAACAGACATTGTCGAGGCAATGAAAGCCATAAAGGTCCCCAACATACGTTGGCCCGGAGGCTGCTTTGCCGACGACTACCATTGGATGGACGGTATAGGCCCAAAATCTCAACGCACGCCGATCGTAAATGTTCACTGGGGCGGCATATTGGAGAACAATCATTTCGGCACCCATGAATTTATGGATTTATGTGAACAGATAGGCTGCGAACCCTATATTTGCGGAAATGTAGGGAGCGGTACCGTGCGCGAAATGCGGGATTGGATTGAGTATCTGACAGATGACGGTCCATCCCCCATGGCCCAATGGAGGAGGAGAAACGGTAGGGACAAAGCCTGGGAAATCAATATGTTTGGCGTGGGAAATGAGAATTGGGGCTGTGGGGGCTTCATGACCGCCCCGCAGTACGCCCAGGAATTTCGAAGGTATGCAACCTATGTCCGAAATTACAAGGTCATGGGGAAAATCAACTGGTGGCAAGCACCCGATATCCTAAGAATTGCCGGCGGCGCGAACGCGGAAAACTACGAATGGACAGAAACCCTGATGAAATCTGTACCCGCTCATCTGATGCGGGGCTTGTCCGTGCACTGTTATGTAAAGCCGGGAGAAGAATCCAATGGCGTAAACTTTTCAGATGACAGCTGGTATCAAACTGCCGCCAACACATACGCGAAAGAAGCGCTGTTCAAACGCAATATCGAGATTATGGACTGTTACGACCCGGAAAAAAGGGTGGCAATGGCGGTTGATGAATGGGGCATATGGGTGGATAACGAGCCTGGGACAGCGCCTGGTTATCTATATCAGCAAAATACGATGCGTTCTGCCTTATGCGCGGCCTTGATGCTGCATATCTTCCATAAATATGCGGATAGAATCCGGATTGCCAATCTTGCCCAAACCATCAATGTCCTGCAAGCCATTCTCCTCACTGAGGGCAGCGAAATGATAAAGACGCCCACCTACCATGTGTTTGATCTCTTGAAGGATCATCAGGGTGCAAATTTCGTTCCCGTGGCATGGGTGGAAGAGCCGGAAGTGATCCAAAAAAGTCTTCCGCATGTGGACTTGTCATCATCCATCAAAGAGGATACGCTGACCGTTTCGTTGATAAACCTTTCTGTGCGGAAGGAAGCCAATGTAGAGATTAAGCTCTTGGCGGCGAAACCGGTATCCGCATCCGGCAGGTTACTCAGGGGCAAGCCGACAGATCACAACACCTTTGCCAATCCCGATCGTGTGGATACAGCCAATCTTGAGGGGTTAACCCTTCAGGAAGGCAGCCTGCGTGTATCTCTTCCGCCCTGTGCCATCGCTTCCATAGAGATGAAATTGGGGTGAAGCCAAAGCTGCCCAAAGTGGCCGGGGAGTAAGCATACATCCATGACGAAAACCAGAATATGTTGGGTTAAGGAGAGTTCAAATGATGATCCAGTCAGGCAATTACCTTATGCGGTTTTCATGCGGCGGTGTGGAAGTGCTTCGTGATGGCGAAGTTTTGTACTTCAACAAACGTCCAATGTATGCCTTCATCAAAACAGCCCTTTCCATCACAGAGTTTTATGATGCTCCCTATCAGGAGGTCATTCAGAGTTCCAATGGGGTGACAGCCAGCGGTCTTTTGAAATCCCCGACTGGCGCTGAATTACAATTCAAAGATGTTTATGAGCCAAACGGAACAGGCTTTAAAGTCTCAAGAACCGTAACCGTACTAAAGAATATTGACGATTACGGCTTCGCGTCAAAAATCGCGTTTGTTATGGCATCATCCGATAACGTGCGCGATTATGATTATTTCGCCCCGGCAAACTGGTACCGCCAGAATGAGTACGCCAAACCGCATGTCTTGGGTTATGATCTTGACTGTGAATACTTCTGGCGCAGGGAAGTCAATTACACCCTGCCTTTGTTTGCGGCGCAGAGCAAGTCTACAGGCGAAATGGTTATGCTGTCGCGCTGGGCTGCCGATATAACCATGCGGGATCACAACTTTGTCCAATCAGAACATATTGTGGACAGGAAATTTACCATCGGCTCCATCGGAATCAGCAAGCCCGAGAATGAAACGATCAACTATCTTTACTACGGATTCCCGCTGCGCAAGAAAATTGATACGGTGCGCGACGGCCTGACGATTGATTACGTATACCCCGGTGTAGACGGCCAGATGCCCAGGGTGGACAGGGGATATAATGTCGATTATATGATGCGCACAAAGACAATGACCCGTATGTATCATCCCATGGAAGAGGGCTTTTCTCACAGTTACGCCATCGGGGTGAATTTCGGCAGATACGATGGTTTCTATCCCATGATGAGGGACGCGTGGCGCACGGTGTATGCGCGGTTGAAGGATCCTGTCTATGCGGTGGATCAGGAAATGCAATACCGCAACTGTATGGAATCGCTCACAAAGCTCACAAGGCAGTATGGCGATTCATGGGGGCTGCCGTTCTCCTGCCAGCTTCCTCAGATGGATGTCTCCAGCGTATCCTTCCAATTTGGTTTTGTGGGGCAGCAGCCGGGCATCGGCTATCAGCTCATTCGTTACGGGGACAAGGAAAACCGTCCGGAATCTTATCAAAAAGGCCTGAACATCATTGATTTCTGGGTAAGGACGGCCATGACCGATATTGGCGCTCCGCAGGTTTGCTATAACCCGACGATAACCGGTTTTGAACCCATGCCGTTTTGGACAAGGATGATCGCAGACGGCCTTGAGAACATCCTGGACGCCTATGTCTACATGAAGAAAAAGGGGGAGGAGAAACCCGCATGGCTGGATTTCTGCCTAAAAGCCGCCGACTGGTTTGTACGTATCCAAAATGACGATGGAAGCTGGTATCGCGCGTATAACACAAACGACGGTTCCATGCGCATGGATTCAAAAGCCAATACGATCAGCATCGTTCGGTTCCTGATACAATTGTACCTTGTTACAGGGTTTGATACGTATAAGAAGGCTGCGCTCAAAGCCGGAGAATGGTCCTATCAGAATACTTTCAAGCTCATGGAATATCGGGGTTCCACGTGTGACAACACCGACATCATGGACAATGAATCGGGTATCTACGCGATATTCGGCTTTCTATCCCTGTATGACCTGACCGGTGAGCAAAAATGGCTCGACGCCCTGATCGGCGCCGCCGATTACACCGAAACATGGACCTACGCCTGGTCGTTCCCTGTCCGCGTCCTGTGGCCGAACCACCCCTTTACCAAGAATCCTATCAGCGGACAGAGCCCGGTCACGCTTGGCGGCGGTGGCGGCGATATGTATATGGCAGCCTGCGCCTATGTGTATTACAGGCTGTATGTCATCACCAATGATGAGCATTACAGGGATTACGCTGAGTTCATCCACAACAACACGCGCCAGGCAAACGATGTGGACGGAGGCTTTGGCTATGCCCTTCCGGGCCTTTCCCATGAGGGAGGCAGGTTCGGGGATCAAACATTCATGAGCCATTATCACTGGCTGCCGTGGGTTACCTATGTCGAAATCGATCCCACATCCAGGCTGTATGATACCTTCGGCGCATATGATATCGCCGGTGCGGACAAGCTTGACCCGAGTGAGCGGGCAGCAAGAAACAGGATCTACGATTCTTTCGCCTAGTATATCAAATTTAATCGTAGACTGAAAATCAAGGTCTTTTCGAAGCGCCTTCGTGGTCGACGTAAGGTCAGACAAGAATTTTTTGATCGTTGTGGAGCGGTGGGAAATGAAGAAAACGGCCAGGGTACATGTGAATCGGAACTTTCGGATTGGCGATATCTCTCCGCGGCTGTACGGCGCGTTTTTGGAGCCTATTGGGACAATGGTGAATGGAAGTATGTACAACCCCAAGCACCCGACTGCGGACGACCGGGGCTTCCGGCACGATTTTATTGATTCGCTTAAATCAACAGGCATCCCCGCCGTACGCCTTCCGGGAGGCAATTTTGTCTCCGGATGGAATTGGAAGGATTCCATCGGCCCGGTTGAGAAGAGAAAAACGCAGCTCGACACTGCCTGGTTCCAGTACTATACAAATGAAATCGGTCATGACGAGTACCTCAAATGGACGCAATTGATAGGTGCCGAGCCCATGTATACAGTCAATCTCGGCACCAGCGGGCTGAACGATGCGCTCCACATCGTCGAGTATACAAATCACAAGTCCGGCAGCTACTGGTCGGATTTACGCCGTGAATATGGCCGGGAAGCGCCGTATAATGTGAAAACAAGGTATCTTGGGAACGAAATGGACGGGCCCTGGCAAATAGGCTCATGGCAAAAGGATCCTCGCGGTTATGGCGTTTTGGCCCACGAGGTTTCCAAAGGCATGAAATGGGTCGATCCGACCATTGAAACGGTTGCGTGCGTATCTTCTTCGCCATTCCTTTCGCATTATCCCCAGTGGGATTTGGATGTGCTCGCGGAATGCTACGAATCGGTGGATTATATCTCGCTGCATCATTATCACATCGCGGCTCCGGGAGATTACGCCGCGCTTCTGGGCGGCTCGTGCTTCTTCGAGGATTACATCAACACGGAGATCGGGCTATGTGATTTTGTTCAGACAAAGCTCCGACTGCCCAGAAAGATGATGCTTTCTTTTGATGAATTTGGTACAAGGGAGCAAGCCTTGGGGGAGATCCTCCCCGGCCGCGGAACGGTATGGGAGCATGAATACGATACCGCGCGCGAATATGTACGCCATGATCCGGATCATATGTTTGAGAACAAACGGTTCACACGCCATGGCGGGATGCTTGACGCCCTTACCTCCGCATCCACTTTGCTGACGCTCATCCGCCATGCCGACCGTGTGAAAATCGGTTGCATGACATGGGGCCTGCAAACGCTCGCTGCCACAGATCGAAACCACGTGTGGAAACCGATTGCTTATTATCCATTCCAGCAGCTCATGAAATATGGCCGGGGGGTCTCTCTGCAGACAGCCATTGAGTGTGACACGTATGATATCCCAGGCTATGCCATTAGTCATCAATTCCAGTACGCGGCACACAAAGGCATCGGCTTTATTGATTCGGCGGCGGCATTCAGTTCTGAAAACAACGAGCTGACTGTATTCGTGATAAACCGGGATTGGGAAGGTGACCGGCTGCTGGAGCTTGAAGCAAGTGCTTTTGAAGGATACAGGTTCATTGAACACATACAGCTATACTGCGGCGATATGGATTTGATGAATACATTTGAAAATCCCAAAGCTGTCGTCCCAACAGTCAACACGGATGCTGTATGCAGGAATGGAAAGGTAACTGCTGTCATCAAGAAACTCTCATGGAATGTGTTCCGCTTTGGTGTATAAAGAGATTTTCGCATAATAATCCGGGCACAGGGCAAGCGGCCGGCGCAAAAGCCATGGAGGGCAAGGCATTAGGCACTCCGGCTTTTTTGTTTCTCCGGCCATTGTCTTTATGAAAAATACATTGTTCAAACCGGTTGCCAGCCGACCAGTTCTGATGTACCATGGTACCAATGCCTGAAATGCCGGCAACGCTTTTCTTGTAATCAAAACAGAAGGAAATGGTACGGCTTGCTATGGTGAAACTGCTGATCGTTGCCGATGATTTGTCCGGGGCGCTGGATACGGGCGCGGCGTTTTCAGCCAACAATATCAATACGCTTGTGGCTGTGGATGCAAGCATTCGCGAATGCATGCTTTTGAATCCCGATGTGGCAGTGCTGGCGGTGGATGCAAGAACGCGGCATCTTAGCCCGCCGGAGGCATACCGTGTCGTTTTTGATATCGTGAAAGAAGCCAAAGCACTGGGTGTTGAGTACATTTACAAAAAAACAGACTCGGCACTGCGCGGAAACATCGGCAGCGAGCTTCAGGCAGCCCTTGATGCAAGCGGCGAAAAGCAAATCCACTTCGCGCCTGCGTTCCCAAAACATAAACGGTACACTGCAGGCGGCATCCACTATATTGACGGCATACCGGTCGCGCAAAGTGTTTTTGGGCGTGATCCCTTTGAACCGGTCAGGCACTCCTCGGTTTTGGATATCCTTGCAGCGCAAACCGGCACGCAAGCATCGCTTTCGGATGCAGGTATGGTAAATACTGTAACAGATGGCATCATCGTTTACAACGTCCGTAGCGTCCAGGATATGCAGCATCTCGCCGCCGGGCTTGACAATGCCGGAAAATTGGCCTTGCTGGCCGGGTGCGGCGGTTTGGCCAAGGCGGTGCTTGAGCACCTTCCGCTGCCCAGGCAGGCGGCCAAAAACTGCGCCTTTGTATCCGACAAGCTATTGCTGGTTTGCGGCAGTATAAACCCAATTACGGCAGCACAGCTGAAGATGGCTGAAGACGCAGGCTTTGCACGGCTGAACCTGCCAATGGCTTTAAAGTTTGGAATGGCGGATCAGCCGCTGATGGATGCGTTTTTTGAAAAATGGAAAGCCGCATACCATGCCTCCGGTTTTGTGATCATTGACACCATGGACCTTGATGAACCAGAGCTGACATTGCGTTATGCACGGAAAAACGGAATGGAGCTTTCGCAAGTGCGGGAGCAGATCGGGTACGGCCTGGGGCAGATCACAAAAAGAATCCTGGACGATGGCTTTTGCGCATCACTGATGGTAACCGGCGGCGATACGGTTCTTAAGCTCTTGCGGCAGCTTCATGTACAAACCCTGATTCCCGTTTGTGAAATCGCGCCTGGCACAATCCTGTCCCAATTCACATACCAGGACAAAAGCTATCAGCTTCTGACCAAATCCGGCGGATTTGGCGATGAGAACCTTCTGTTGAAGCTGATACGCCAATGAAATGAACGATTTGAGGTATCGTATGGCAATGAAACCCATTATCGGAATCACCATGGGGGATCCCGCAGGCAATGGGCCGGAAATCACATTGAAGGCTCTTAGCCGCCCGGTGCTGTACCAAAATTGCAGGCCGTTGGTCATCGGCGATGCGAAAGTGTTTGAGGCGGTGAAGCAGACCGCCGGCTGCGGCCACCTCTCGATCCATGCCATAAGAAGCGTTCCAGAAGCAAAATTTGAGCATGGAACCGTGGACGTGCTGCACATGGATTTGATGGATATGCAGACGTTCGAATACGGAAAGGTGTCTGCCATGTGCGGAAACGCCGCGTTCCAGTGCGTGAAAAAGGTGATCGGGCTCGCTTTAGCCGGCGAGGTGGATGCTACCTGCACCAACGCGCTGAACAAAGAAGCCATGAACCTGGCACTGCAAAAGGAGCATCTGCATTTTGACGGACACACCGAGATTTTCGCCGCATACACCCATACGTCCAAGTATGCCATGATGCTTGTGCACCATAATCTCCGGGTGATGCACGTATCCACGCATTGCAGCCTTCGGGAAGCATGCGACCGCGTAAAAAAGGAGCGTGTGCTGGATGTGATCCGCATCGCAGACTGCGCATTAAAGGAAATGGGCATCTTAAATCCGCGCGTGGCGGTCGCCGGCCTCAATCCCCATGCAGGGGAAAACGGACTGTTTGGCAGCGAAGAGCAGGAAGAAATTCTGCCTGCTATTGAACAAGCCAGGCTGGAAGGCATCCTCGCGGAAGGCCCGCTTCCTGCCGACAGCTTGTTCTCCAAGGCTCTGGGCGGATGGTATGATGTCGTTGTCGCCATGTATCACGATCAGGGGCATATCCCTCTAAAAACGGTTGGCTTTGTATACGACCGTGAAAGGCATGCCTGGAAGGCAGTGGAGGGCGTCAATATTACCCTGGGGCTTCCGATCATCCGTACCAGCGTCGATCATGGGACGGGATTCGATCAGGCCGGCAAAGGCACGTCTAGCGAACTGAGCCTTGTGAATGCACTTGATTACGCCATCCGCATGGCGCAGAACAAAAGATGACATTCCAAACCGGATGGGATCATGGCTGTCCTGTTTATAGGTGTAAATTTCCCCCAACATGCTGCGCGCACTTTATAATGTGTGAATTGGCATACTGTATCTGATGAACAGCTCGTATCCCTTTCATGCTCAACTTAAAATTCGATCGTTTTCCCACAACAGAGTGTCTCGACGGTGTCACCAAGCTCCTCACGTAAAACAGCAAGCGCCGCGTCACCTGTGCAATGTCCGGTAATAATCTTCCGAACGCCGATTTCACGCATTCTTCGCGCAAGAACGCGCACCTCTTCAGGTGTCCGGATAAACAGATGCAGCCCACCGATCATAGCGCGTATCTCCCGCCCGGGGAAAACTTCCATTACTTCACGCAATATTGTATCCGCACCGGCATGTGAACAACTGCTGAAAACCACCAATCCCCCGTCCGTTTCAAACACCAGGCTCTGCTCATGCGCAAACGCGTCGGGCTTGCACTCCTCCCCGCTTTGTACGAACAAGGAAGCACGCCGTCCCTGCGCCTCCAATCCTGTCGTGTGATGGCCGATCAGGTGCACGCCGGGGTTCAGCTCCGCATCATGATGAAGATATATAATTCTATCCCGGTAATTCTTCAAAACGCCTTCTTTTATGCCAATGTAATGCGGCGTTCCAGTACTCCGATCATAACATTTGTGCTTCGCCTCATCCCGCAAAAGAAAAGGCGCCTTCTGATTCGCTTCAAAGAACGCCGGCATACCGTCACTGTGATCGTAGTGCGCGTGAGAAAGAATGCCGTATTCAATATCCTCGACGGAAATATTCAGCTTGCGCGCGTTTTGAAGAAACAAGTCTGTTTCCCCTGTGTCCAGAAGATATGTATGCCCATTGTATTCAATATAGATCGAAAGCCCCCATTCACCATGGAGGCTATCGCTTGCAGTATTGTCTGTTAAAACTTTTAAGATCATAAGGATTGCTCCGCTGGATCGTTGTTGCTTAGTGCGAGCCGCATACTGGTACTCAGGTGCTGCGCAATGGCTTCCCGTGTCTTTTGAATGTCACCCGACCGCAGGCATTGAATGATGTCTTGATGCTCGACGATAGTGCTTTGGCTGCGGCCCAGCACATAATGACTTTTCAAATACTGCGGCATAAAGATATGCAAAAAGGTATCATACTGAAGATTGAAAGCAGAAATATCCATATAGTTGAGGGGAGCGAAGTGAAACTCCTGATCCTCGTGCCAGAACTGGCGCAGGTCCACATCGTGCGCACAATCCAGCAATGCAGTCTGATGATTGAGACATTCCTGCATTTTCTCAAACGTCTTCTGCGCATTCCGGGTCTTACAATCATGTGCAAGTTTCTCGCCGCAGTAGCATTCGATCATCATGCGGACATGATAGGCCTCCCGTATATCATTCTCATCCGGCGAATGGAGCTGAAAGCCCCGATTGGGGAGAATATCAATGTAGCGTTCACGGTTCAGTTGGTTCAAAGCGTCACGAATGGGTGTGCGCGAAATGTTTAGCTGCGACGCAAGGCGGGTTTCACTGTAAATCACGCCAAACTTCAACTCGCGGCTGTAAATCATTTCACGCAAGTGCTCATAAGCAACGCTTTGCAAAGGTTTGTATTCAAACATAAATATCTACACTTTCCCTATCATAGTTCAAAGGAGACGCCGCACAATTTGTGGATGCACCGCCATATGCCCGGCGTTGTTATTCATACCCCTATTTTACCATCTAAAAAGCCATCCTGCTGCTTTTTCTTTGTATAACATTGTTTATTATATCACAATCCCATCCAACTCACAATGCAATTTTTTACTGGGAAAGCTAGCGCGGCATAAGCTGGCGTATAGCTTTCCCAGCCGTTTGCATTAATGATGAAGTTCTTCGTTGGTGAGCTTCTGATAGTACTTGACCAAAGCGCTGTGATCACAGTTCCCGTTATCGTCACGCCTGAGGATTTTCATCATTTCAAGAACGGACTGAGTCAGGGGGATTGGGCTGTCATACTTCGCGGCAGCATCGACTACATTGTTCAGGTCTTTGATGTGCAAGTTGATGCGAAAACCGGGCTTAAAGTTTTGATCCATCATCATAGGTGCTTTTGCGTTCATCACGGTGGAACCGGCCAAACCACCCTTGATGGCTTCAAAGATCCTCTGTGGCTCAACGCCGCACTGTTGACCAAGTGTCATGGCCTCCGCAACAGCCGCAATGTTCACTGCAACGACAATTTGGTTACATAGCTTGGTGACGTTGCCGGCGCCAATCCCTCCGCACAGCACGACGGAAGAACCCATCTTCTCAAGGAGCGGCTTTACCTTTTCGAAGATTTCCATCTTGCCGCCGACCATAAACGCCAGCGTGCCGTCAATGGCCTTGGGTTCGCCGCCGGATACAGGAGCATCCATCATTTCGATGCCCTTCTTGGCCAATTCTTCACTGATTTCGCGGGAATCAACGGGGTTGATGGAGGAACAGTCCAGCACGATGCTGCCGGGCTTGAGTGCTTCTGCCGCACCGTTTTCACCGAAGAGTGCATCCTTGACATGCGGAGAGTTGGGAACCATGGTGATGAGGATGTCACTTTGAGCGGCAACATCAGCGTTGGTCTTGGCCGCGGTTGCACCGCAGGCAACGAGCTCTTCCACTGACGCTATGGCATACTTGTCGCTTACGACCAGTTCATATCCTGCCTTTACCAGGTTTTTTGCCATGGGCTTGCCCATGATGCCAAGTCCGATGAATCCGATTTTCATAACCTTTCCCTCCATCACTTCTTTTGCTGAACATTACAGAATACTCTTGACCTTTAAAACGATGTCCTCCGGCATCAGATGATAATACTTGAGCAGTTCCTCATAACTTTGAGCACAAGTGCCAAAGGTGTCCGCAATGCCGATTACGCTTACCGGAATGCGGCTTTCAGCCGGTCCTGCACAAAGCGCTTCGCAAACCGCAGAACCCAGCCCGCCTATGATGCTGGCTTCCTCAACGGTAATAGCCGCCTTCATGCCAGCCGCCGCTGCCTGTACACCTGCTACATCAAAGGGCTTGATCGTGGCTACATTGACCACCTTTGCATAGATGCCGTCCATCTCTAGCGTCTTTGCAGCTTCAAGTGCCTGATAGACCATATAGCCAGTCGCAAAGATAACAACATCCTTGCCTTCGCGAAGGGTCTTGATC
>JAEZLW010000044.1 GCA_023415145.1 Bacillota bacterium
TATTGACGGTTCCCAAGGGCAGTCTTAACGGTATCTATGATGCTCGCCTGTGCATCATGTATGAAGGCGATACAGCACAGCTGTTTGTAAATGGGGAGATGGTCGCGGATCATTTTCACAACGGGGAAGTGTGGGAAATCGGCCTGCGGGAGCTTGAGAAAAAGTGCC
Organism: Bacillota bacterium; assembly: GCA_023415145.1. GTDB lineage: Bacteria > Bacillota > Clostridia > Christensenellales > Aristaeellaceae > JAEWAH01. The sequence continues at coordinate 169 of JAEZLW010000044.1, forward strand.
TGGGCAAGCAGATGGTTCTTCATATCGTGCCGCAGAAAAAGGGTGTGCGTGTACTGCGGGATGCCATGGCGGCCATCACGGAAACGGTGGCTGGGCAGCATGTCCGGCTGGTTTCAGTGGAGGTAAAGGCAGTTTGCCGTCAAAGGGTTGTGTTGTGAAGGGAGTATGCATGATGAAACAGTTTCTGTCGGTGCTTCTGGCTGGCATACTTTTGCTGCCTGGCCTTGCTTTGGGCGAAGTGTCCTATCCGCCATCAGCGGACATTTATGTTTTGCCGGTGGAAGGTTTGAAGGATGACTTTATTTTCGGGGCCGATATCTCCAGTTTGCCGTCGCTGGAGAAAAGCGGCGTAACCTATCAGGATGAGGCGGGAAATAAGGCGGAACTTACCTCCCTTTTGTCTCAAAGCGGATTCAACTATGTGCGGGTGCGCGTATGGAACGATCCCTTTGATGAACAGGGCCGCGGATATGGCGGCGGCAACTGCAATGTGGATACAGCCATCGATATCGGCTTGCGTGCAACGGCAAATGGCATGAAGCTGCTGGTGGATTTTCACTATTCCGACTTCTGGGCCGACCCCAAAAAACAGCAGGTGCCCAAGGCCTGGGCTGGCATGGATATCGAAACGAAAGCAAAAGCCTTGTATGATTTTACATATGACGCCCTCAAGCGAATGTTGGATGCGGGCGTTGATATCGGCATGGTTCAAATCGGCAACGAAACGGACACCATGCTTTGCGGCGAAAACAACTGGATCAAGATCGCAAAGCTTTTAAATGCAGGCAGCGCCGCGATACGGGAGATTGATCCCGATATCCTGGTGGCGGTTCATTTTTCCCAGCCGGTATTGCGATATGCGCAAATTTTGCAGGCCAGGAAAGTGGACTACGACGTATACGCCGCCTCCTACTATTCCTATTGGCCCGGCACTACGGAAAACCTGACCAAGGTTCTGTCGGAAATTGTAGCCACCTATGACAAGCAGGTGATGGTGGCGGAAACAGCCTACCTGTACACCGTGGACAACGGGGATGAGCATGCCAATTCCTGCCCGGCGGATGGTATCACCCTGCGCTATGCCACCACCGTGCAGGGCCAGGCCAATGCCATGCGGGAGCTTGTTTCGGCGGTACAGGCAGTGGGGGAGAAGGCGCTGGGTGTTTTCTACTGGGAGCCTGCCTGGCTGCCGGTTCCGGCAATAGGGAAGGAAGCCAAAAGCGCTTTGTGGGAAAAATTCGGCTCCGGCTGGGCCTCCTCTTACGCCAGCTCTTACGACCCAAACGACGCGGGGCTGTACTACGGGGGAAGCTCCTGGGACAACCAGGCGTTGTTCGACTTTTCGGGAAAGGCGCTGCCGACGCTTCGTATTTTCGAGTACATCCGTACCGGGGCAATTGCCCCGCGAAAAGTGGACAGCTATGAAAATACGCAAATGCTGTGCTACATCGACGATGGCGTATCCCTGCCTGAAACGGTGAACGCGCTGTACAATGACGGAACGAAAGAAACGGTGCCGGTATTATGGAACGCTTCCCAACTGGAAGCAGCCATCGCGAAAGGGCTGGGCGAATATGTCATCGATGGTGTGGCGGCCGGAACGCCGGTGAAGTGCTTCCTTCGGATCACGGCACAGAACTTCTTAAAGAATCCAGGCTTTGAGGAAGAAGACATGTCCATGTGGAGGCTTCAGGGCTTTGAAGGATTCAAGCAGGAGCTGGAGCGCCGGAGCAGCGTCAACGACATCAAGTCCGGGGAATATCTGCTCCACTATTACAGCACCGGCAAGGTGGGCTTTACCGTGGAGCAGACCGTGACAGATTTGCGGGAAGGGGAATACGATTTCAGCCTGTATGTTCACGGCGGGAATGTGGCGGAGCAGAATATGTACATCTATGTCGTGGTGGACGGGCAGATGGTGGCCACCGCGCCCATGAAAGTCACCAAGTGGCAGGAATGGGAAAACCCCACGCTTCGCAGCATTCCAGTAAAGTATGGAGAAATCACGGTGGGCGCTTATGTATCCTGCGAAGGCAGCGGGCCCTGGGGCAAGCTGGATGATTTTCTATTAAACCTGTCCAGGAAGTGATGGTTTAGTCCATAACCGCTTTGTATTCAAAAAAATGAAAATCTGCCGGGATGCGGCTGCCGCACCCGCCATTGTTGGCATACAGGCCTACCATGGTGCCTGTATGCCTTTTTGTGCCGTTTTGCAAAAACTCATCGCTCAAAAAGGCACAATCCTCAATGACGCTCAGCATTTTCAAGGGGCCGTTTCCCTCCACGAAGAAGAAGCTGCGTTTCAACCCTTCCACCTGTACCTGGAGCGTCACGGGGCTTTGCATGGTTTCAAGCGGCGAAGAGGCGACAATCGTTTCTTCCCCGCCTGCCCGAAGGGAAAGCACGATGCCGTCCCTTGTCTTGGCGCATTTGATGTAGGCGTCCGTGGCGTAGTAGCAGGTAAGCCCGGCCTGCTCCCCATCCCACCGGGGGAGAAAATGAAGGAGAGTGGAAGCAGTATACCGCGTTTCCGACTCCCTGTGCACCAGCGTGTTTTTCGCCCGTCGTTCATGCAAATCGCCATCCTGGGTCCAGATGCGCAAAAAACCGGGCCGTTCCGAAAGCGACCATTCTCTGCTGGGGCTGCGCACAAATTGCCATTCCTTTTTCAGCTCCGGGCCATCGAAATGATCAACAAAGGATGTATTAGCGTGCTGTTCCGTGCCAGTTACAGGAACGGGGCTGCAATCCCAGGGAAGGGCATCTCCCATACGGGGCCAGCCATCTTCCGTCCATTCTACGCGCTGCAGCGCTGTTTCCCGGCCCATAACGGTATATTTACCCTCTATAGGGCGGGCGCACAAATACAGCGCGTACCATGCGCCATCCAGCGCTTTCACAAACTTGGCATGGCCGCACCGCTGCAAAGGGGCGGCAGGATCCTGCTGCTTCAAAATGGGGTTATTCGGGCACGGCTCGTAGGGGCCGTAAATGCTGCGGGAGCGGGCTACGGAGATTTGATGGTCAAAACCCGTGCCGCCTTCTGCCAGGATGGCGTAATACCAGCCATCCTTCTTCAAAAGATGCGGCCCCTCAGGTGCCTTTTTCCCAGTACCTGCCCAAGCCTGAATCGTTTCTCCGGCAAAGGCGGTGCAATCATCAATTAACGGTGTGATGGTGATGCCCGGTGCGCTCAACAGATAATGGCGGCCATCCTCATCCACGAAGTGGGAAGGATCAATGTTGTCCATCTCCAGGCAAGAAGGCTTGGAGTAGGGGCCTTCCGGTTTGTCCGCATGCATGACGAGCTGACGGCGTAGCACCGTGTGGCTTCTACCACCGTCGCCGTTTAAGCGAAGCGGTGCAAAAATCCAGAACCGGCCATCCGCATAGGAGATATCCGGGGCCCAGATGCCATGGGAATCCTTGATGTCGGATAAATCAAGAACGCTGGGATCGGTGATGGCGTGGCCAATAATCCGCCAGTTGACAAGATCGCGGCTTTCGCTGATGACAATGGCTGGAAAGTATTGAAAGGTGGAGTTCACCGCGTAGTACGTGCCGTTTACGCAAATGACCGACGGATCGGGAAAAAAGCCGCGCATTACAGGATTTTGGTAGAGCATGTGTCCTCCGTACATTTTGCTTTTATCAGCTGCGTTCCTTGATGATATCATTCTCGCCGATATTGCCGGTCAGCAGCGGCGAAGAGGGATCATGGCTGTTTGCGGCGGCTTTCAGCGCTCCGGTATTGTAATTGGCATAGCAGTATTTGCATCCGTTTTTGCAGGTGTTGTACATACCGATATCCACACTGGCATCGCATCCGCAATGGGGCCGCTGGTTTTTGTCCTTGAGAACTTTGAGAGAATATCCGCGAAGCTTATCCAGCAGATTTCCATCAATGCATTTTGCGTGGCCGATGCCATACACGTTAAGATCAATCCCCTCGGCGCAGGTTTCAATGGTCATACCGAAGCCGTGGGCAGTTTGTGAAATGTTTTCTGCCAGTTTTCGCTTGGCAGCATCATTTATTTCATGAAGCCCGAGTGTACCGGCATTATTCATCGTGTTTTTGTAGCGGTCCACAAAGCTGATGATGCATTTTGTGGTATACCCTTTCAGCCGCTTGGCGATCTCGTGGAAGAAATCCAGGTGATAATCCAAGGGATATCTCTCACTGAAAAGAATCGGGTCATAACGCCAGATCACCCTCTCCGGACCAATCTTGTCAGACAGCCGCTGGAACGCAGGGATCACTTCGCTGCTTTTGATTGGAACGTTTGGCTCGATGTCTTTGCCATAGGGTGTCAGCGTGAATTGGAAATAGTAAGGATACGATTGCAATTCATGCAGCCTGGCCATCATGGGGGAGGGGTTTTTTGTCCAGAATACGATACCGTCCACTGTATCGGGGAAAAGGAGTACTTTGGAAACCTGGTGAAAGCGCATGGGGTTGCGAGTCAAGACATACCCTTCCCTGATTCGTTGATAGAACCAGTCAGGATAGCAGGCCGGTATGTCTGTGCGGCGGCTGGCGCTTACAATCATGGAGATACGCTGCTTCCTCCTGTGGGATGGATTTACTCCGTCCACTTTTTGATCATGGTCATCTTGCCGTCCACAGGCTGCCACAGCGTAATGGTGCGCTTTTCGGGGCCGTCGTAGCGTATATCCCGCATGGCAATCAATTTAGGCAAACCGTCGCTGCCTACCTGATATTCATATTCATAATACTGGGCTGCGCCATCCTTGGCAGAACAATGGATCTGCCTGGTGGCAGGATCGAAGGAGGGATAGGCTTCCAACTGATTGAACTCGGCGGACTCGGCATATTGGCGATTGGCGGTATCCCAAAGCCAATAGTCATAATACAGGTTATAGGCACCGCCGCTGCGGCAGATCAAAAAATCCATATACCCGTCAAAGTTGGCGTCTTCAAAGAGAATTGCTCCTTCGGAAGAAAGCCAGTTTTCAAGGCCGATGGTAATTTCCTGGCGTACTTCGCCACCGCTTTTGATGCGCACCAGATCAATGCGGCTTTGCTCCGTTTCGTCCTCTTTGATGCCCCATACCTCAAACAAAAGGGGAGAGGCGCCTCGGGTGATTACTTGCTCCTTGGCATAAAGCAGCGTATCCGCATAGGGCAGATCATCAGCCTGGGCCAGTACAAGCGGCACGCAGTATAGGAATAGAAGAAGAAAGCCAATAATTTTCCGCATTACAGACCGCCCCTTCCATGTTGTGTAGTAAGCTTGCCATATTCGCCCCGCAGGTATTCCATGACATCCTTTTTGCTTTGCGGTACATCATGCCCAAGGAGGTACGTTTCAAAATCATACTCCTCCAGCACATCTATCATATTCTTGAGCAGAACAGGGTCATACCTTCCGCCATTTTCATAATGGTCTTCACAATCCGCATCGCCCACTGCCAGCATTTTTTCCTCGGGAATGTATACGATCACCGAATCCCTGGAATGGGGCGCGGAGATTTCCTTCAGCTCGCAGCGGATGTTTCCCAGATACAGCGTCATTTCTCCCTGAAACACGACGTCGGCGGTGACTATCCGGATGGCGGTTCTGTCAGGATACTCAATCCGGATATCCCTGTCGCACATGGCGATTTCTTGGCCGCTTTGCAGCCTCTTTTCCATGGATTCGTCCGTCCATTCCCAGGCCATGACCTCCGTAAGCTTTTGATGGGTTTTGTGGTCTGTAATGGTTTTCCCATGAACTGCGTGCATGCCAAAAGAATGGTCCCAGTGCCAATGGGTGATGACCGTATAGTCCGGCAGGCGGAAGCCCATTTGCTCAATGGCCTTGTAAAACTTCTCCACGTGGCTTTTCGAATTCCCGGCGTCAATGGCCAGGGAACAGGTGTCGCCCAGCACATAATAAAGGTTGGGCCTGTCGGTTATGTCCTCCTGAGGCAGGTAGTATACGCGGTTTGATATCTTTCGCAGTGTCATATTTTTCTCCTGGTATCGCGCCACTTGCGCTCAAATTCATACTGGTTCATAGCGTTTTGTTCAATAGAAAAAGCCTTGTGTTTTTCAGTGTAGTATGATTTGTACGTAAGCCTCTGCTTGACACGCACTATATCGCTGTATGTAAAGGCTCTTGTGGGCCCGATGTATGGTGTATACACTATGTCATTGCTTGCGACAATTTTCCAACGGTAGATTATCCATGCGGCAAACTCTGCAATAAGAAACAATACGATGAATACCATAAGTTCCGATATACCTAGACTGATAATGCTGCCTTTGGTATTTTTAATCGGAATTATCATCGTGCAGATAGCAAACCCGATTGAAAATAAGCCTGCAATGCTTAATATGGCAGGGAAAACTCGAGGGTACTGCACGACCACCGTATCATTCTTCATAATGCTCCCTCCACATGTTTCTGGAAATCATTGTGACTTTCCCCGGCTGGTAACCGGCATAATACGCAAAATATCTTCATCCGAAACCAGATATATTTTGTCAAACAAATTGACATTCGTACAGCAATGTCCCGGTATGTAAAAAACCTTATCGTTAACATGAAAGGAGTGCCCGGGAAGCTTGTGCGATATATGCTCTTCGCTGAGCCGCGCGCTTACATACGGATAATCCTTCAAGACAGGATTTCCCTGGTCTATGCTGCAGGTCTTGAGACCTGCATCGGTATGAAAGGCATCTCCCTTTACAGATATGACAGTCGCCAGAACAAACAAAGCTTGCTCAAAGGGCAGGTTCATTTTTCCATAGGACGCATCCATAAACAGATAGCTGCCTGCCTGCGCCTCAGTATAAACTGTTTTCATCTCCCGGCGGAGCGGAAGCGTTCCCGTACTCAGGCCGCTGATTTCCCGTACTGCAATCCCTTTGGATGCAAGGTATTCTTTCAGTTGTGAAAGCTTCTGCTCAATCATGATGGAATGGGCGATTCGCTTATCATCATCATACTCATGGGATAATTGACCAGCATACGCCTGTATGCCGCTAAAGCATAAATGCGGCTGCTTTTGTATCAGCACCGCCAGTTGATATACTTCATCAAACGTTTCGACACCGCACCGGTTCATGCCAATTTCAAACTCAATAAAGACCGATAATTTTGCCGCTTCCAAGCTTGCTGCTTTTTCCAGATCAATGATGTTTTGTTTGGAATCCACACAAACCGTTAGATGTGTCTTTTGGGCTACCTGCATTGCCCTCATAATCTTGGAAGGGGCCGTGATCTGATTTGCGATCAGAATATCCTGTATCCCGGCCTCGGCAAGGTCCTCAGCCTCGCCAACCTTGGCACAGGTGATTCCCTTTGCACCAAAAGACATCTGCAATTTTGCCAGGTAAGCGGAGCGATGTGTTTTATAGTGGGGTCTTTGGCTAATCCCAATCTCATCTGTTAGTGCTTTCATCGCAGCCATATTTCGCGTAAGGGAGGTTTCATTAAGAATCAAGGCGGGTGTTTCGATATCGGCGATTTTCATTGGAATACCTCCCGGTTTATGATGATAATAATGCTACCTTAGTTCCCTGTAAATATCGACGACTTCTCCTTCAGAATGATTCTCAATGAAATTCAATATATTATCAATCATGCTGCCGGCCAAAGCAGCATCTCCCGTAACACAAGCAATGCCCAGCACAATGCGCTGGTGCAGGTCCTGCGCATCCACCTCTGCGATGGACACATTGAACTTGTTGCGAACCTTTGCGCAGATACTCCTGACCACCATGCGCTTCTCTTTCAATGAATGCGCCCAGGGGATATGGATGGTGATTTGTGCTGTTCCTATCAACATGGGTCTTTCTCCTCTATTGCGATCCTTCAATGATACCCAGGATTTCTTTCATGGATGCTTCAAACTCTTCGTCCGAGGAATTTTTGAATATCAGCAAATCGTCTTTGCAATAAGGATCATCCAGTTCCTTCGGAATATCAAAATTGACACCGGCAATGTATTCGTCCCAATGCGCAAGCTTCCAATGGTCGCGGTCACTGTTGCGCATAACCATTCTCTGCCTGCACACCTCTACGTCCGTTTGAACCCATATCACAGTGAGTCTTGCGTTTTTTTGCGCGAGTTTCAGTTTCAAGGCCGACATGTATTCCGCATCGCGCACCTCTCTTGAAAAGGGAGCGTTTATCAGCACGATGTCGTCATACTCCAGCGCTTCCAAGGCGATGTCTACGATTGCCGCATACTCATAATCTCTGATATTGGCTTCGAAGAAGTCGGAGCTTCTGTTATATTCCTGATTCGCGACCACAAAGATCTGCTTGGATAATACGATCAGCGTATCTTTATCCAGATAGACTACATGCCGAAGGTTTTTCGCAAGCTGTTTGGATACATAAGTTTTCCCGCAGGCCGGCGGCGATGTAACAAGAATCAATCTTTTCATGGTTGCCTCTTTTCTGTTTGGGACGGCAGGATCGTTTTTGTTGAGACGTATGAAATACGCAAAATGATTTGGATTGATAAACAACCCAATGACAAATAAAGTATAACATGCTATCTTCTACAAGTAAACCTCCAAGGGAGCACTGCATCATATATCAAACAGAAGTGAAATTCTACCTATGTCAACAAGATACATTCCACGTATCCTGACGGAAACATGCTGCAGCATTGATGGCCAATTTTCTTCCATTTCGACCTTTCATGACGAATTTGTCACCCGCAAGCGGCTCAAAACGGGTATAATGGAATAAAGGGGGATGTCCATGAAGCGGATCCTGTTGGTGGAGGATGACAAGACGATCGTCATCGGCCTGGAATATACCTTGCGGCAGGAAGGCTATGAGGTGAGCAGTTGCTATACGGCAGCGCAGGCCAGGGACGTGATTGTAAAAGCGGCCTTTGACCTTTTTTTGCTGGACCTTTCGCTGCCCGACGGCAGCGGGTACGACCTATGCCGCTTGATCAAAGCCCACACCAACGCGCCGGTAGTGTTTTTAACCGCCTGCGATGATGAAGTGAATGTGGTGATGGGTCTGGATATGGGGGCTGATGACTACATCACAAAGCCTTTCCGTGTGCGGGAGCTGGTTTCAAGGCTGCGCACGGTGCTTCGCCGCTGCGGAACCGAGGCGGGAAACAGGGATGAATTGCATCTTGCCGACATCACTATCAACACCAGGCAGGCCAAGGTAACAAGGAACGGCCAGGAGATACCCCTCACCGCACTGGAATACCGGCTACTGCTCACATTGACCAACCATCCCAAGCAGGTATTGAGCCGGACGCAGTTATTGGAAGGTATCTGGGATATTGCAGGGGATTTTGTTACCGACAATACGCTGAGCGTATATGTAAAGCGACTACGGGAGAAAATCGAGGAAGACCCCCAAAACCCGCAGATCATACAAACGGTACGCGGACTGGGGTACAAGGCGGGTGACGGATATGCGCATGTACCGTAACCCGGAGCTTCGGCGGTTTCTGGTATTGCTTATAATCCTTGGGGTAGCTGCCGCAGCCGGATGCCATTTCTTTGTTCAGGGAGCGGTTTACATCTCACTGGCTGCATCCCTAGGCTTTATTTCGTTATTGCTTGTGTATACCCACAAGCGGTACCGGCAGATTGACAGGCTCAGCGCCTATCTCGCCAGGATCAACCGGGGGGATGACTCCCTGGACGTGCGTGATAACGCTGAGGGGGAGTTGTCCATCCTGAAAAGTGAAATTTATAAGGTAACGGTAACGCTAAAAGAGCAAAATGAGCTTTTACTAAGGGACAAGACTGCCATGGCCGATGCGCTTTCGGATATATCCCACCAGTTGAAGACGCCCCTCACTTCCATGTTCATGATGACCGATTTGATTCTGGATGCAGGGCTATCCGAGGAGGACCGCCGCACCTTTACAGGCCGCATCCGGCTGCAGTTGGAACGGCTGCAGTGGCTGGTGGCTTCCCTGCTGAAACTGTCCAAGCTGGATGCGGGCACCGCCCGCATGGAGCCCGCGCCTGTAATTGCCAGAAAACTTTTGGACAGGGCTTTGGAGCCTTTGCGCATCCCCATGGAGCTCAAGGAGCAAAAGCTGCGCATTTCGGGGGAAGGTATTACGCTGTGGTGCAACGAGCCATGGACAGCCGAGGCGCTGTTGAATATTTTGAAAAACTGTGTGGAACATACGCCTGTACAAGGGGAGATTGACATTGCTTTTTCTGAAAATCCGTTGTATACCCAGGTGCGGATTAAGGATACAGGCCCCGGCATTGACCCATCTGATTTGCCGCACATTTTCAAACGGTTTTACAGGGGAAAGCACGCTTCCGATGACAGCGTAGGCATCGGCCTTGCCATGGCTGCCGCCATTGTTCAGGGGCAGGGCGGAGCGCTGGAAGCCAGATCCCATCCGGGACAGGGAGGGGAATTTATTCTCCGCTTTTTGAGGCAGCCACATCCTTGATAAACATGAATACAATTTCTCTCGACATACGATGATGACAAAACTGTCACCGAATTAGTCACCGGGCTGTCATGGGAATGCCGTACAATGCAGATGGTAAAGCGGCATACCGGGGCAAGCCCGTTTTTCACAGCATACAAAAGGGTAGGGGTGTAACGATGGAAATCTTGAGAGTTGAAAACCTGACAAAGATATACGGCACCGGGGAAGCCGCTGTAAAAGCGTTGGACAACGTATCCTTTACCGTGAAAAAAGGGGAGTTCGTGGCCATTATGGGCTCCTCCGGCTCAGGGAAGAGTACACTTTTGCACATTCTGGGCGGCGTGGACAGGCCTACTTCCGGCAATGTGTTTTTGGATGACACCGACATCTATGCGCTGGATGAAACCCACCTGGCCATCTTCCGCCGCCGCCAGGTGGGGCTGATCTATCAGTTTTACAACCTGAT
>JAEZLW010000058.1 GCA_023415145.1 Bacillota bacterium
TGCACCATCTGGGACATGAACTGGGCGTTGTCCACCGTGTCGAACATGCTCTGGTTTTGCAGTTGGGCGGAAATGAGCTTGTAGAAGTCATTGATGTCCAGGTCCGATCCGGTTTTTCTGACCGGCTGCCCAACCTGTGCCTGCACCGTTGCCGGTGCCCCGATGCCGTTCACCATCACGATATCCCCTCCTTACGCAAAGCGCTTCCAAATCAAACCCGGTAGTTAATGGTGCCGCTTCTTGGCATGGGCTGCCTTCTTTTCATCTGCGGCCCTTGAGCAGCCTGTGCTGTTGATGGTTCCTGATCCATCATGGTGCGCCTTTGCCCATGCGCGGGATCGGCATGATCCCTGTGTGCAAAGAATCCCGCTCCATTCCCGCTGTTCATGCCCACTTCTACGCTCAGACCTTCCACCTGGTAGCTTTGCTGACCAAGCTCAGCGCGCAGCTCATCCGCGTGGCCCAGGATCAATCCCCGGGCGGCTTCATTGTCGGTGCGCATACTCAGGGAGACTGCCTTGCCCTTTGCCACCACAGTCACTTCCACCTCGCCCAGTCCCTCAGGGCTCAGCCGGATGCGGTATTCAGTCGCCCCCCGCCCCAGCGCACGTATGGATGCCCTTGCCACCTGCATCGCCACATTTTCTTCCCGTACGGTGTTTTCAGGTGCCATATCGGGCGCAGCCTGCATGCTTTCGGCTCGCAGTGCCTTTGCCGCAGCGTGGGTCATAAACAGGGCAGATACAGGTGCTTGCACGGGTTTTGCCTTATCCCCGTTTGCCTTCTGGCTGTTCTCCTCCGGCTCCAGGATGGCTTTGACACTTTCTCCTGTCATGCCTTTTATAGGCATCACAGCTTCCCGTGCAGAATCGATACCCACAGGTTGAGCCGCCTTAGCCGTGCCCTGTTCCTGAAGCTTTCGAATATCCTTGAAATCTGCCTGGTCAAGTTCGTCCATCCCTTTCGCCGCAGTATGAGCCAATACCGGTATTGGAATCCCAGCCTCTGCAGCCATCGTTTGGGGCAATGCCGCTTTATCCCGAGAAGTAGTTGCTAAACCACTTGCGTCATCCCTCTTTGGCATCAGCACGCTTTTAGAAATATTCCCAGGAGCAATGCTCCCTTTCAAGCCGCCGCCCGGCAAAGACTCTTGAGAAATCGGATCGTTCCCGAAAGGAGCCGCCTTCGCTTCCCCAACCGGTACTTTTTCAATAGGCACATCCACATCAGCAGCTTGATGCATGTGGTAAGCCCCCATCATAAGCAGCGCGGTGATGTTTGACGGGCTCAAGGCATCATCCGGTTGTTCTTTTTCCTGCCCTTTCAGTTCCCCTTCGGCAAGTCCGCCCATCGTACATTCGATTCCGTCCAGGAGTTCCGCCTCACCAACCGCATGGGCATATGCCGTGCCCGCTTCGCCTACGGCCATGGCAAACGCCGTGCCCGCTTCCCCTGCAAGATTTGATTGCCCTGTCATCTCCTGCGCGGCCAGCCGTCCCTGCAAAGGGAACCCTATACTCGCAACCACTGTGATAAAATCACCTCCCCCTTCTTGCTGAAGCCTGTCAGCCGCCCGCTTTTGCCACCTGATTGGAAACGAACTCTGCAACATACAGCTCATCGCTTCTTCGCTCAGCCGCCTGATAATCTTCCGTCGCGCGCTCCTTCAGCTTCTCAATCATGGTTTTGTCCTGGGTGATGGCCACCACTCGTTCACGCTGTTTGTCGATCCGGCGCATCTGCTCCCGCATCTGCTCGGTAATCTTTTTGATCTGCAGGCGCTGGTCCGCAATGTACATGCCCAGGACCGCGGTGCGGCTTACGCTCTGGCCGATCTCGCACTCCGACTGATAACGCCGCTTGGCCTGGTCGTAGTCCGCCTGCATCGCATCCCGCTTTTTTGTGAGCCGTGCATATTCCGCCTGCAAAGCGGCAAGAACATCGGCCTCGTTTTTTTGGATGTGCGTGTCGTATTCCAGTACTTTCTGAAGCGGAAATTGAAATTTTTTCACGCCGCGCCTCCCTTGAGGACCGCTTTGCAGAGCTCCTGCATCCTGTGCATGGTCGTTTCAAAGGGAGCCTTTTCGTCGATATCCTGCTTCAGAAATCCGTTGATTTTGTCAATGTTGGCAACGGCGTTGTCAATTCTCGGATTTGTACCGCCCTTGTAAGCGCCGATGCTAATCAGGTCAAAGTTTTCATAGTAGGCCGACAACGTCGCCCGCAGGGCGGAAGCAGACTGCAAATGCTCTTGGGGGACGATCTCGTTCATGATACGGCTAATGCTCGCCAGGATGTCGATGGGCGGATAATGGTTTCGCATGGCCTGCGCCCTGGAGAGAACGATATGGCCATCCAGGATACCGCGCACCGTGTCAGATATAGGCTCGTTGACGTCATCGCCCTCCACCAGCACCGTGTAGATGCCGGTGATGGAACCCCTTGCAAACCTGCCTGACCGCTCCAGGAGCCTTGGCAAAATGGCGTACAGGGAGGGTGTGTATCCCCTAGCCACAGGCGGCTCTCCCACCGCAAGGCCGATTTCCCTCTGGGCCATGGCAAAGCGTGTCAGCGAGTCCATCACCAGCAGCACATCCTTGCCCTGATCCCTGAAATACTCCGCGATGGTCGTGGCAGTCAGCGCACATTTCAAGCGCATCATGGCCGGCTGATCGCTGGTGGCCACCACCAGCACAGACCTGCGCATACCTTCTTCTTTCAGGTCTTTTTCAATAAAGTCCCGTACCTCCCGGCCCCGTTCCCCCACCAGCGCGATGACGTTCACATCGGCTTCCACGTTTCGCAGCATCATGCCCAGCAGCGTACTTTTCCCGATACCGCTGCCCGCAAAGATACCCATGCGCTGACCCTTGCCGCAGGTTAAAAGAGAATCGATGGCCCTGACCCCCATATGCAGCCGGGTATCGATGCGGGGCCTTGACAGTGGATTGGAGGGAAGATTCTGCACCGTGTACTGTTCCGCCAAGCGGAGGGGCCCTAATTCGTCAATGGGCCTGCCGAAACCGTCCACCACCCTGCCTATCAATTCCATCCCCACGGGAACTTTCAGCGCATCACCGGTGGATTCCACCACACTGCCTCTGGAAACGCCGTCCAGCTCCTCAAAAGGCATCAGTAGCAGCCGGTTTCCCCTGAAGCCGACCACCTCGGCATCGATATAGCCGTTCCGCCTGGCACAGTGAATGCGGCAGACGGTACCGATATCCACATCCGGTCCGGTGCTCTCCAGCACCATACCGACAATCTTGTCCACCTTGCCGCCGCGCAGGATGGGCTCCGTTTGGGCAACGGCCTGCCGGTACTTTTCAAACATCCCATCCCCTCCTTTCGCTTGGGCAAGTCACATTTATCAGACAGCTTCCACAGCCTGTGTAAGGTTTTTAAGCTGCCGGTCAGCGCTGGCGTCTACCAGAAAATCCTCTGTTTCCAGAATGCAGGTGCCTGGCTCTGCATCGTCCAGCACCTCTATTTCCAACTGTTCCGCGCCGCTAAGCAAGCTTTTGAGGTATTCACTGCTGGTAGTTTTCAGCCATGCCTCATGCTTGGAAATTTGAAGCCTGACGGTCTTTGTCGCGCGGAGCCCTTCAGCCGCCTTGCGGAATATGCTCAGGAATGCTTCGTCATTTTCTTCAAGCTGCGCACCCACCACCTTGCGGGCAATGTCAAGCGCCAGGTCCAGCATGCTCTGTTTGTGCTGAAGAAACAGCGCTTCCTTGCCAAGGTCAATTTCCTGAAGAAGGGTGGTGATCTTCAAAAGCGTCTGTTCGTTTTCCAAAAGCGCCTGGGCACGGCCATCCTCATAACCCTTCTGGAAGCCTTCCTCTCTGGCGCTTTCCAGCGTCTCCCTGGCCTGCCCGCGCATTTGCTCATGCATTTTCAACAGGTAGCGGTTGGCACTTTCCACTATGAAGCGGGCTTTTTTGACGGCAGATTGAAGCTCCTCCTGCACAAGGTTGGAACCGGATTCATGCGCCGGTTCGGACTCATGCACTGACTCGGGCTTAACACATGCCGGGATGTTGTACACAAACCCGGAGGCGTCCATGCAAACGCATTCCCCTTTTAGCAGCCTAGACAATTGTCTCATCCTTTCGGCCTCTGCTGATGGTAATTTCGCCGGCCTCCTCGAGCCTTCTAATCTGCAATACAAGCTTCTGCTGCGCTTCTTCCACCGCGGAGAGCCTTACGCCATGCAAGTATCCAGCCTCTTCCTCCAGCGTGGTCTTCAGGCGTACCGACATATTTGAATAGAAGACATCGGTGATTTCCTTGGAACAACCCTTGAGGGCGATGAGCAGGTCGTTGGCATTGACATCCTGCAAGAAACGCTGGATATGCAAGGGCTCCAGTGTGGCGATATCCTCGAAAACAAACATGCGGTTGCGGATGTCTTCGGCCAATTGCGGGTCCCGCTTGGAAAGCTCCTCCATGATGAACTTTTCCGTGCTGCGGTCCACCAGGTTCAATACGCCCGCCATATACTTGGTGCCGCCGATCTCTGCAAAACCTATCGATTCACTCATTGACAGCTTTTGCTCGATCATCTTTTCCACTTCCCTTACGGCATCCGGGCTGGTCCTGTCCATGGTGGCGATGCGTTCTACCACGTCGAGCTGTATTTCTCCGGGCAGCTCGCTCAGGATTTCAGAAGCCTGTTCGGCCGTGCAATAGGACAAGATCAGCGCAATGGTCTGAGGATGCTCGTTCTGTATCAGGCTCAGCAGGTGCTTGGGGTCCGCCTTGTCCAGGAAGCCAAACATCTTGGTCTGCAGCGTTCTTGTGATTCGTTCGATGACCGACGCGGCACTTGTGACGCCCATCGCTTTTTCGAGAATCGCCTTGGCATACTCTATGCCGCCCTCGGTGATGTACTTTTGTGCCATGCAGAGGTTGTAAAACTCCTCCATGGTGGCATCCACCGCCTGGGCGGACAGGTTTTCCAGCGTGGCGATCTGCATGGTGATCTGCTCGATTTCTTCCGGCCTCAAATACTTGTACACCTTGGAAGCCTGATCCACGCCCAAAGAGAGAACGACGGTAGCCGCTTTTCTTGCAGAATCACTGCTGCGCGCGCGCCTGCTCATTTTGCGTCATCCTCCTTCATCCATGTTCTGATTAGCTGCGCCACCATCTCTGGGTTGGCAGAGGCAAATTCCTTCACCTGGCGCTTGATGCCCTGCTCCCTTGTCTCGGTCAACACAATCTCACCGGGGGCCTCCGGCTTTGCACCTTCCTGCTGGGACCCTGCTTGCCCGGGCTTTCCTGCCTGTTGCGCCCGTTGCTGCTGGCGATGCTGTGCACTCATTTGCGCGGCCTTCTTTTTCCGGCCCGAGCGCAGTGTCAGGAACACAGCCAGCGCAAGCAGCAGGATGAAGGCACCGCCAACGGCCAGGATAATGCCATCCATGTTCACAACCGGCTCCGCGGGGAAGGACGGGATTTCCTTGGGTGTGAATTCGGCATTGGTGAAAACCACCTTTTCAATGGGGATACCAGCACCGAAGGCCACCATTTCCTTGTATTTTTGCACCTCATCGTCAGAAAGGAAGCTGCTGTTGATCATCACAGCCACCGTCATATCCGTAATCCGACCGCCGCGGTCCTCAATGCCCTCGATGAGCTTGTTTACAAGGTAATCATTGCTTCCGCTCTCGCTGGCGCTTTGATCGCCCTCCGTATTCTCGTTTTCCACATAGGTAGGCGTGCCCGTATTGGCGTCCGTCCCGGCGGCAAGGTTTTGCAGGATGCCTCCGTTCAGGCTTTGACGGTCGAAATTCTCCTTGGACAAAATGCCCTTGTCGCCTATCACCGGGGTGTAGGTAGTCTGTTCGGTAACGCGTTGCTGAAAGTCAACCTGTACATTCACCGCCACGCTCATGCCGTCAGCCCCAAACACAGGCTCCAGAAAGCTGGTGATCTTTTCCTTATAATAGTCGTTGATTTTGCTGATGGCCTCGATCCTGGAAAGCGCCTGCCCGCTCATTTCCTCCGACTTTTCATTCAGCACTACTCCGGTGCTGTCCACTATGGCCACATTATCATTTAAAAGCCCCGGCACGCTCCTGGCCACCAGCGCTTCTATTCCCCTGATCTGTTTTTGGGAAAGACTTGTATACGAATACAATTCCAGAACGACTGAGGCCGATGCCTTGGGCCTGTCTGCCTTCAATACAAAGGAGTTGTCGTCAGGCACACTCAATGTCACGATGGCGTTTTTCACACCCTCCAGCGTACGGAGCGATTCCTGCAGCCTGTCCTGAAGCTGGAAAACCAGGTATTGCCTTTTTTCGTAATCGGTCGTCATCAACGCAGATTGGCTGGTAAACAGATCGTAGCCCAGCGTGCTTTTTGGAAAACCTTCTGCCGCCAGTTGCATCTTGAGCATGGCTTCGCTGGATCTGGGCACAAGAATGGTACCGTCATTTTGAAGCCTGTAAGGAGTGCCCATACTGTCCAGCAGATTCACAATCTCAACGCCCTCGGATGAAGACAAGCCGCGGTACAGTACCGTATAGCCGGCGCTGTCCAGTACGCTTGTCAGAATCACCGCTCCAGCAATAACAGAAACAAGCAAAGCCCCAAGCCCGATTCGCTTGCCACGGCTTAGCTTTGCCAGGTATCCCTTTATGCTCTGGAACAGGTTTGAGATTGAAAGGTCCATGCTTGCCCTCTAATCTGCAAAATTTTCTTTTGTACCCATGCCGCCTGCTAGAGCGTGATGCGCATGATCTCGTTGTAGGCTTCCAGCGCCTTGTTTCTGACCGATACCATCATCTGCACCGCCAGCTCGGCCTTGGCCGTGTTGATGGTGATGCTGTGGGGCGAGTCGCTTTTGCCTGTGGACAGGTTGATCACATCAAACTTGGTCGCCGCATCGGTATTGATCGTTTGCTGGACTGCATCCTTCAGCATATCTTCAAAAGGCGCAACGCTTTCCGACAAGGGAGCAGCGCCTGATGGCTTGTGAAGGTTTGCTATGTATTGTGCCAGTCTGACCGATTCGATGGCCATGTCCGTCCCCCCGTTTCTTTCGTGCTACCCTTCAATAGTTGTTTTGCGCATTATCTTCCTATTTCAAGGGCCTTGGCGGCCATTTCCTTCATGGCGTTGAATGCAGTTACGTTGGCTTCATACAGCCTGGAGGCGGACATCATGTCCACCATCTCCTCCACCGTGTTCACATTGGGAAGCATCACATAACCATTTTCATCGGCATCGGGATGGGTGGGATCATACTCCAGTTTGAAATCGTCCGCATCCTCAACAATGGCTGTTGCCTCCACCCCGAAAACGGAAGCCTTCCCGCTGATGGAGGAATCCAGTTCGGCTGAAAAGGCTTTGGGGCCGCCTCTTTCCGACAGAACCACCAATTTCCGCCTGTAAGGCCCGCCATCTTCGGTTCTTGTGGTTTGGGCATTGGCCAGGTTCTGCGCCACCATCTGCATTCTCAGCTTCTGCGCGGTCAACCCCGAACCGCTGATGTTCAAAGAATCCATGAAGCTCATGATTATCCACGCCCCTCAGTGATCACATGTTTGAGCCGTCTAAACTGCGCATTGATCGAATTTGCCAGAGAACCGTACTGCATCTGCGCACGGGCCATTTCAATGTTCTCCCGGTCAAGGTCCACATTGTTCCCGTCTTCCTGAGCAGCAGTGTTATCATCGCGCACAACCCTGGGCTCCACACTGTCAAGCGCTTTTTGCACGTCTTCCTCGCTCGTTCCGGCCCTTTGAATTTTCTGTTCCAGCAGTGTTTCAAATTCCAGGTGCTGGCTCTTGTAGCCAGGTGTGGCAGCGTTGGCAATGTTGTTGGCGATTACCTGCTGCCTGAGCCACACTGCGTCCAGGCTCTTTTCCAGAAGTGCCATGCTGGTGTTGTTCAGAACGCCGGCCACAATAACCCCTCCCCATATATTCACATATTAGTAACAAATTGTTAGCGAATTTGCAGTAATTGCCCATTTTGGCGCAACAAAAAATACCTTTTCGGCAGCTGGCTGTCATCTCAGACCCTGTAGCTTTGCGCCCTCACCTTTTGTTCGATGAGTTTGCCATTTCGTTCGATATTTTATTGCCGAATTTTGGGCGGAAGGTTATCCCCAGACGATCTATGCTACTGAATCCACCTTCCGATGGACCTCCATTTTACGACCGGTAACCGCCGCATGAAGAACTTTTGTTTACATCCATGACTAGTATACCATTCTGCCTTTCACTGTCAATACTTTTTATGCCAAAATTCATCTTTTTTTCGAAAAGGCGCTTAACTTTTGTCGATTCAAGCCGATATATAGTGTTTTATTAGCAGAACATGGCAATACATTGTGGTATTTCCGCCCGCCACCATGTCTTATTTTGTAAAATTGTCGAATATAGGAAATGAAACATGCTTTTGGGAACCCATCCCCAGCAGGCTTTTTGGTTCTGCAGACAATAAGCAAATACGATATGCCGCTTCTGAAGCATATACGAACAAGAAAAAAATCGGCGGGGAAATCCCTCACCGATTGCATGTTTCGAACTATACTTGGCGTTGCAACAATTCGTTCATAAATCAAATCCTGCTGCCCTTTCCGGACATGATAACCTGACTGCGGCTTTTGCGCGCCAGGGCATCGGCGCAAGCCATATGGGCAATAATGGCTTTCACCAACAGTTCCAGTTCTCCGCCTGCGGTATAATCGGCAGGTGCGATAAAATTCACCCGCTGGTCGTGAAGCAAATCCTGAACCTTCTCTATATGCGTATAGACGGCAATAGACTTGCCCCCGTTTGTTTTCACCAGCTTCATGCATGGAACATCCGTCAGTCCATCGCCAAAGTAGATCATGTTCCTGAAAGGAACGGGCCGGTCGTCTTCCGGAATGAACTTGTTCAGCTCCACATCTTCCGAAATGGCAAGAATGCCCTTGTTGATACGGAACAAAAATTGTGTTTTCGTCGTGTAATTCACCGTCACGGCCGGCCAATCCGCCATGCCCGCCTCGTTGTAATGGAATGCGCAGGCATATATCTCCCTGAAGTACTCGGCGATAACGGAACCGTCAATGATTTCTCTTAAGCCGGAGGATATGATGTAGTGCTGTATTTGAACGCCATGGGCTTCCCCATAGGTGTTGACCCTTGAAAACCAATCAATGACACCCGGAAACAATTGTATGTCCTTGCCCAGTGCCACCAGATCTTCCCTGCGGATGATTTTTTGCTTCTCCCGGGCTTTACTTACCATCAGGTACATATAGGCCAGAATTCTGTCCATTTTCTTTTCTTCGGCCATGCTGCGCGACATATCCCAGAATGCGTCCGGCTCCATGCCAAGACCGGGGATAAACGAATAATTCTGCATATCCGTTGTGCACAGCGTGTTGTCAAAATCATACATCAGCGCAATTACAGGCCGGTTGGTGCACATAGGTTCTCCTTTCGTACAAAAGGCGCTTTCGTTTTACCCAGTGAGTTTTTGTTTATTGTACCACAGCCAGGACAATATTCAAAATGCATCCATTGCTTTTGCTTGACATGAAGGCTGCACACTGCTATTGTATGGTAGAAAGATACAGGCCCGTCAATGCATACAAGTCCACAGGTATTATCCTGCACACACTATTGCACGATGATTTCCAACACGAGGAGGTACGATCATGGCGCGTTTTCCCATCGGTGTTATGCTGGATTCGTTCCAAAAGCCCATACCGGAAGCGCTGAAGCTGGCCGCAAAACTTGGGGTGCAGGGCATACAGGTTTACGCAACCCATGGGCAGCTTTCGCCTGACGCGATGACAAAGGACAACCGCCGGGAATTTCGGCAGCGCGTGAAAGACAGCGGCCTTGTGATCAGCGCACTGTGCGGAGATCTGGGACAGGGGTTTCACCGCCCAGCGGAAAACCCAAAACTCATTGATGCCTCCAAGCGCATCCTGGATCTGGCCAAGGACCTGGGCACCGATATCGTGACCACCCATATCGGTGTAGTCCCGGAGGACGATAACCACCCTCGCTACCGCATCATGCAGGATGCCTGCGGCGAGCTGTGCCGGTATGCCGACAGCGTGAACGCACACTTCGCTGTGGAAACAGGCCCAGAAACGGCTGTTGCCTTGAAATGTTTTCTCGATAGCCTCCATTCCAAGGGCGTAGCTGTGAACTTTGACCCGGCCAATCTGATCATGGTTACGGGTGATGATCCTGTCAAGGCCGTACATACCCTGAAGGATTACATCGTCCATACCCATGCAAAGGATGGCGTTCGCCATTATTACCGCAGCCCCGAAGAGGTCTACCGCGTGGTGGAATCCCCCATCGTCACATCCCCATCCTTTGAGGAATTGCCCCTGGGAAAAGGCCGCGTGGATTTTTCCGGCTGGCTGACGGCCTTGTGGGAGGTTGGTTACCGCGGCTTCCTCACCATCGAGCGGGAAGTGGGCGAAAACCCGTATCAGGACATCGAAGGAGCTGCCGCCTACCTGAGAAATATGATGGACTAAAGGAGAAGAACCATGGAAAAGTTGAAGGTTGGTGTCATCGGCACCGGCTCCATTTCCCTGGAGCACTTAAACGCCTACAAAAAGCATCCGGATGTGGAAATTTACGCGCTGTGCGATCTTGACGAACCGCTGCTTCAAAAGCGGGGCGAGGAATACAACGTTTCGCGCCTTTATACCAATGTGGAGGATATGCTTCGACTTCCTGAATTGCAGGCGGTCAGCGTATGCGCCTGGAACGCCGCCCACGCACCCCTGGCCATCACCGCATTGAAAGCCGGCAAGCATGTTCTGTGCGAAAAGCCCATGGCCACCAATGCCAAAGATGCGGAAGCTATGCTCAAAGCCGCAAAGGAAAGCGGAAAGCTTCTCATGATCGGCTTTGTCCGGCGGTTTGGCAACGACTGTGCCATTTTGAAGGATTTTATTGAACAGGGCTCCTTCGGCGACATTTATTACGCCAAGGCCACCTATCTTCGCCGCAAGGGCAACCCGGGCGGCTGGTTCGGCGACAAGTCCCGCTCCGGCGGCGGGCCGCTCATTGACCTGGGGGTGCATGTGATCGACTTGACCAGGTACCTGATGGGCAACCCCAAACCCATTTCGGTGTATGGCGCAACCTTCCAGAAGCTGTTTGACCGCAAGAACACAAAAAGCGATCCCGGCTACCGGGCTGCCGGCGCCACAGATCATGATATCTGTGATGTGGAGGACCTGGCCAGCGCCATGATCCGCTATGACAACGGCGCGGTGGTAACGGTGGAGGCCAGCTTCTCCCTGAACATCTTAAAGCCCGTGGGCCGCATTGAGCTGTTCGGTACAAAAGCCGGTGCCAAGCTGGAACCGGACCTGGAAATCTATACGGAAATGAACGGCTACCTGGCGGACGTGACACTGCCCATGCGCTCCTCCCTCAGCTTTGACGGATTGTTTCAAAACGAAATCGCCCACTTTGTGGACTGCGTCATGAACGGAACCCCCTGCGTAAGCCCTGCGGAGGATGGGGTGACGCTGATGCGGATACTGGACGCCATCTACGAATCAGCCAAAGCAGGCCATGAAGTGATACTTTAGTATGGGAGGGATTCCTATGCGCCTTTGCGTATCCAGCTACAGCTATTTGCCCTATATGGAAAAGACCGGGGCCAACTATTTTGACATATGCAGCCACGCCAAAAAGACAGGCTTTGAAGCCATTGAGTTCATTCCACTGGATTTGCGCTTTGGAAGCGGCCAAGCCTCCTTGGAGGATTTGGCCATTGCCCTGAAAGACCATTGCCGTTTGCTTGGCCTTGACATCTGCGCCTACACCGTTCCTGCGGATTTTCTTTCAGGCAGCGGCGGTGATATTCAAAAAGAAACGAAGCATCTCTTAGGCTGCGTGGATACCGCCGCCCTCCTGGGCGCTAAGCTTTTGCGCCACGACATAGCCAGGCAGCTTACCCACAAGTGCGTAAGCTACCGGGATGTGATCCGCATCGCCGCGCCCTTTATCCGGGAGGTGGCGGAGTATGCCGCCTTGAAAGGCATCCGCACCTGCACGGAGAACCACGGTTATTTGATGCAGGATGCCCAGCGGGTGGAAGAGTTGATACTGGCGGTTCATCACAAGAATTTCGGTTGGCTTGTGGACATGGGCAACTTTGCCTGTGCGGACCAGGATTGCGCCTATGCGGTAGGCATCGCAGCGCCGTATGCGTTCCACGTCCATGCCAAGGATTTTCTGATGAAGCCAGGCACGCAAATCGATCCGGGCAGCAGCTGGTTCCGCTCCCGTGCCGGTAATTACCTGCGGGGCACGGTGGCAGGCCACGGCTCCGTCCCCATTGCGCAATGTGTGCATGCCTTGAAAAAGGCCGGTTATGATGGGCTTCTGTCCCTGGAATTTGAGGGCATGGAGGAAACGCTTGCCGCCATTGAGGCGGGTTACGCATATTTGAAGCGGGTCATAAGCGGCTGATTTTCTCCGATTTATAAAGGCCTCTTTGCATTTTTGCAAAGAGGCCTTTTCATTGCCGGAATGATTTTTTCCATCACGGCCATAATAAGCATGTAAATATTTTCCGGGCAAGGAGCGTCCTATCTAATGCAATCCCAGCAGCAAAGTTCATCTGTGCGACGTACCAGAGCATACGTAAGCATTATGGGAACTACACAAATGCACTTGAGAAATCCGGTTGTCATTGCCCTTTGGTCAGCCATCTTCCCGGGGCTCGGCCATCTTTTGCTGTCTAAGTACATCAGCGGCATGATACTTTTTTCATGGGAAGTCTTCATCAATTTGATGTCCAACTTGAATATGTCCATATTCTACACCTTCACCGGAAAATTTGATTTGGCAAAAACGGTGCTTGACAAGCAATGGCTTATGCTCTATATTCCCACGTACTTGTTTGCTATCTGGGACAGCTATCGCTCCACAGTAGATTTGAATTTGCAGTTTGTATTGGCCGCACGTGAGGATGCGCCCGTCAAGCCATTTGCCATCAATACTCTTGGGATCAACCAACTTGACAGAAGCTCCCCCTGGGTCGCCTCGGTATGGTCCATGATATCGCCCGGTGTAGGCCAACTGATGATTCACCGCATTGTGGTAGCCTTCTTTCTTCTGGCCTGGTGGATAGTCGTCGCCTACCAATCCAAGCTGCTGCCTGCCATCCACCACACGCTGATGGGGCAGTTTGACTTGGCAAAAGAAGTAGCCAACAAACAATGGATACTGAATATCCCCTCTGTTTTCTTCTTCGCACTTTATGATGCATATGCAAATGTTGTGGAAAGCAACAAGCTTTTTGATTGGGAACAAGCCAAGTTCTTAAGAAGCAAGTATCAGGACAAGAATTTCAGAATGCCCTTTCACATCAAGGAGAAGGAAGAACGCGGTATGTATATCGTATCAAATTTCAATCACTCCATCCATCTGGAAGCCGCTGTTGCTACACTTCATAAACAAAATATCCCCAAAGCCTCCATTCTGGCAGTACCTCTGGACAGACGGGATGATGACAAAATGCTCTTTGACCGGACGCATGCCTCCGACAGACTGAGCCTTATCGATTTCCCTGTCATTTTGGCTGCTCTGCTTTCACTCTTCGGCTTAATCTATGGCTTTGAATTGCACTGGGGGCCGGTGCTATGGGCGTTGATTGGCACTGGAACAGGCTTTGGTGTCGGTGTTCTGATAAAAATCATGCTGATTAAGCACAGTCGCAAAGCAAAGAAACTTGCCAAACCGTCGGAAGTGGTTCTTTTGGTGGATTGTACGGATTGCCAGTCTTCTATTGTGAAAGATATTCTCTGGAGCCATGGTGCATTGGGCGTAAGCACGCTTCGCTTGGGGAATAATGATACGCAATAGCAGGCAGGAAGGCGTGAAACAATGACCGGCCAGGATGAGTATCTGGAAGAGATCCTCGTTATCAAGGAAAAGCTGAACGACATGTTTGTCAAGCACTATTGGGAAAAAGAAATTTTCAGCCTGACGTGGTGGATCGCTGTTGCATTGGTCATCATTCCGCTCATCATCTGGTGGAAGGTGGTAGATAAAAAGAGGCTTCTGGAGTTGAGCGTATATGGGTTGCTTGTGAACGTGACAGCTACCTTTCTGGATGTCGGTCTGTCCGATCATATGATGTGGGAATATCCCGTAAGGATTCTTCCTCAAATGGCACTACTACTTCCGGTGGATTACGTTATACTACCGGTCATTGGTGCAATACTGTATCAAAAGTTTCCAAAGTGGTGGCATTTCCTGCTGGCCTGCACCATTGCCAGTGCGTTCATGGCATTTGTTTGCGAGCCGTTTGCCGTATACATCGGCATGTACAGGCTGATTACCTGGCACTATATCTATTCCTTCCCCATATACATCGCTATCTATGTCCTGGTCAAAGTTGTCACCGAAAAGATGGTGGCCAGAACCCACTCCGCCAAATAATAAGCACTTAATTTCAGCCAAGCCGAATAATTGCGCATAAATCATAAATGATAGCATCATCCAAAAGTACCGGAGGCTTTTAGCCATGCTGTACATCATTGTTCTTACTGTCTTTACAGTTTGGCTGATCATCCTGGCGAAAAAGCAGCCCCTGTCATGGCATACCTATATAGCTGCCTATTCCATCGGCGTTTATGCGGCAGACGTGACGGAGGTTTCGTTCAACCTTTTGCTGAATTTGTATAAGTTCCCCACGCACTTGCTGCCCGACCCCATCTTCGACAACGAATTGGGCATCATATTTTCTGATACGGTCATTTTGCCTTTCGCATTGATCGTTTTTTTGTATTATGCAGAAAAGGAGCATCCCTGGCGGACCTCCCTGCCATATGCGGCGCTGTTTATCGCCATGGAAATCATATTCGTCATCACAGGATACCTTCAATACATCCATTGGAGCCTGTTATTTTCCTCGCTGGCCTATATTACAGCCTTTCGCCTCACCGCACAATACGCGCACCGTATCATCCACTATGACCCGCCCATTCCATACTCCGTCCACCTGATGTGCTTCTCGCATACGATCATCATGTGGGTCGGCGCTTTATTCGCGTTACCTTTATTGAAAATGTATCAATTCAGGCCGGGCGTATTCCAGGATATCATGGCCGACTGCCGTTTTACTGACCTGCTTTCCGGAGACATATTGGCTATCATCTTAACGCTCATCATTCCGCGCATAAAAAAACGGCACAAGACTTTCGTGTTCTTGGCCGTCACATGCCTGGGCGCGGCCTTTGGCCTGTTTTCCTACTATCGCGGATGGCTGGTCTATCACCGCTGGAATCACTTTTTGATGGTTTTGCGGTATTTTGTTCCCTTATTCCTGATCCTGCTATACGACCGCTGGGAGTCTTCTTATAAAGCCGAAGCGATGAAAGGATCACCAAGCAAAGCATAGCTATATTTTGACAGAACAAATACGCATTCCCCTATCTATTGGTGCAAGTAAAGTGCCATGCGCAGGCGGTCTACGCCTTTTTTGATCTCCTCCTCCGTTAAAGCGCCATAACCCAGGATCATGCCGCTTTCATGCACCCCTTGTTTAAACGCATAGTCCTCCGACCATTCCGCATCCACAAGAAATGTCCGCATGCGGTTAAAATCCTCCCCGCTCAGGGAATGTTTTTCAAATGTCACCATCACATGCAAGCCTGCGTTTCCCCCGCTGATGCGTATTAAAGGGCCAAACGCACGCTTTAATTCCCGTATGAGAAGCAGCCTTTTTTTTGCGTACAGCCGCTTCATTTTGTATATGTGATGTTCCAACTGCCCGCTTTTCAAAAAACCGGCTAATGCCATCTGCAACAAAACCGGCACCGACATGTTCATGGACTCCATGGCAGACCGCATTTTATCCAGCGCCTCCCATGGCAGGATCATATACCCCATGCGCAGTGTGGGCGAGAATATTTTGCTGAAGGAACCCAGGTAAATCACCCGCTCCGGATCAAGATGCCGAAGCGTTTGAATCGGTTCACCCTCGTAACGGAATTCACTGTCGTAATCATCCTCAATAATGTATGCGCCTAACCTGCGGGCATGGGACAAAAGCTCCAGCCTGCGGCGGATATGCAGCACATTCCCAGTGGGGAATTGGTGGGAAGGCACCACATAGATCAGCCCGCATTCCTGCAATGCGGATAGCAGATCAGTGCGTATCCCCTGCCCATCCACCGGGATGGGTGCCAGTTGATAACCGTTGCGCAAAAACGCCTGTCTCATAAAGGTCACGCATGGATCCTCCACGGCGGCCACCGGGCATCCTTTCAGCGCCCAGCAGGCTAAATCCACGCCGCTGGTGGCACCGGGCAGAATGAAAATCTGCTCCGGGCTTGCGGTGATGTCCTTTGTCCGGTACAAGTAAGCGCACAACTCTCTGCGAAGTTCCTCCTCGCCAATGGAGGAGCACCATGCAAACCTTTCCTCCGGCATCTGTATCAGGGCATCCCTCACCGCCCTCGTCCAGGCGGCACGGGGAAAATGGCGGTAGTCCATGAGTCCGGCCTCAAAAGCAATCATGTCCCCTTGCTCCGCCGAAACCGGTTTGCCGGATGCATTACACTTCGGATCGCCTTGAACACAAGCTGCTGCCACCTGACTTATTGACTCCACATACGTACCAGAGCCGGTACGCCCGCTCAAGTACCCCTCGGCAATCAACTGTTCGTAGACCTGTATAACGGTATTACGGGCAATGTTCATCTCCGCCGCAAAGTTTCTGCTGGGAGGAAGCCGCGTTCCTGCTGGCAGTGTGTCATTCAGGATCATGGTCCGAAGCTGCCCGGTCAATTGCCGGGCAATGGATATAGGAGACAATCGGTCAATATGCAGCCCGTACATGGCGGCCTCCTTACATGGTCCCATGGAAACCAATAGTATTGGCTCCAAAAAACTCACCTGCATTTGGTCCTTTTCGGAGCCTTTCTTCCATTATATCATGTGTTCATCCACATTGGAGGTGATTCGCATGGAAAAAACAAAAATTCTGGGTCGTTCAGGCATCAAGGTCAGTGCCCTTGGCCTAAGCTTTCGGGATATATGCCAGGATGGCCGCGGGCTGATGGACAGCTCGGGGTCTATTCACGCTATCCATTGCGCGCTGGATTCAGGTATCAACTTTCTGAATATCGGCGAAGGTTATGGGTATGGTGAAATGGTAGCAGGCAAAGCCATGGCGGGCCGCCGCGACAAAATGGTCATCGCCGTCAAGCCATATGATCCCCATAAAGGCAAGACTGATTTCGGGGAATACGTGCGCGAGATAGATATCACAAAAGCCTGCGAAACCTCACTGGCTCATCTTCAAACAGACTATATCGACCTGTACCTTCTGCCTTCGGGTATCTTAAGCTTCAGTCCGGAGGATGTGGTGATCAAAGCGCTGGAATCGCTGCTTGAATCGGGCAAGATCCTCGCATATGGCATTTGCACCGATACTAAGGAAACCGCCCGCCGATTCTCCGCTTTTCCTCATTGCGCGGCAATCCAGTACCATATGAACTTTTTTCATGGCAACGAAGAGATCACAAAAATTTGCGAGGAGTATGGTATGGCCGGGCTGATCCGCAGCCCGCTGGCCAAGGGTTTCCTCACCGGCAAATACAATGCCGGGATGGACGATGCGCGAAACGGTATGTCATGCCCCGATTATCTGCATGCACCCTATTTGAGGAACGGCAAACTGGTTCCGGAACTTGTGCGGAAGCTGGAGATGAACAAGGATATCTTCACCTGCGCAGGCCGCACTCTGGCCCAGGGAGCGCTGAGTTGGCTTTGGGCCAAGAGCAAAAACATCATACCCATCCCAGGCTTCCGGACCGCGTTGCAGGCAATGGAAAACGCGGGCGTGCTTTCCTTTGGCCCGCTTACAAAAGATCAGATGGAAGAAATAAACAGGCGCACAATTTTCATGGAAAATACGCAAATGCAGCACGGCAGCCTGCTGCATGTTGGATAATCAACCTATCACGTTTTGCCGCCCCTGCGTACCTTGACAGGTTTCAACACATCGTGTATGATGACGGCACATTCGCCCTGTATGTATATGGATACAGAATCAGGGGAAAGGCTGGGATGCATCGCATGCAGGATACGGCAAGGCAAAACGAGGAAGGCGCTGGCCAATATGAAAGGCCCGTGCTGATTGACATTCAAAATCTCAAAAAGGTTTATCCTGCTCAGGATGGTGAAGTGGTGGCGCTCAGTGACATCAGCCTCTCCATCCGCAAGGGCGATATTTACGGCATCATCGGCTTGAGCGGCGCCGGCAAGAGCACGCTCATCCGCTGTATCAACAGACTGGATGAGCCTACGGATGGTAAAATTCTCTTTGAAGGCAAAAACGTGCTTTCTATGGAAAAAAAGGATTTGCAGTCCCTGCGCCGAGGCTTGAGCATGATTTTTCAGCAGTTCAATTTGCTGATGCAAAAGACGGTGGCCAAAAACATCCGCTACCCCATGGATATTGCCGGTGTACCGCGTGACCAGGCGGAAAAGCGGGTGATAGAACTGTTGAAGATCGTAGGGCTGGAAGACAAGCTGAACGCCTACCCCGCCCAGCTATCGGGCGGACAAAAGCAGCGTGTCGCCATCGCCCGGGCGCTGGCCATGAACCCGAAGGTGCTTTTGTGCGACGAGGCCACCTCTGCCCTGGACCCCATGACCACCCAGTCCATCTTAAAGCTTCTGCAGGACATCAACCATAAGATGGGTATTACCATTGTCATCATCACCCATGAAATGGCTGTGATCCGGCAAATCTGCACCCACGTAGCCATTTTGGATGGCGGTATGATCGCCGAAGAAGGCAGTGTGGACGAGGTATTCACCCATACCAAAAGCCAGGCGGGTAAAAGACTGTTCGGCATTGTACCTACGGAGGAGGAGCCGTTTCCCCTTACCGGCCCTGCGCTGCGGGTGGTGTTCGATGGCGGCAAGGTGGCCGATCCCATCATCGCCCGGCTGATCCTCCATCTGAATCTGCCGGTCAGCATCCTATCAGCAGATGTTCGAAGCCTAAACGGCGTGCAGTACGGGCAAATGCTCATCACTGCGCCCGAGGATTCCCTTTTAAAGCAGCAGGCTGTTGCATTTCTAAAGGCTCAAGGTTTAACGGTGGAGGAGGTGCAGCCAATATGACCTGGGAGAAACTGTGGACACTGCTGAGCCAGGGCATTTGGGAGACGCTGCTTATGACGATTCCCTCCACGTTCTTTGCGTATCTCATCGGCCTGCCGCTGGGGATACTGCTGGTGATAACAAGGCGCGGCCATATTCTGCCGGCTCCCGGCTTCAACACGGCGCTGGGCATGATGATCAATTTCCTGCGCTCCATCCCCTTCCTCATACTGCTTGTGATGATCTCGCCTGTAACCAGGGCAGTCATGGGCAGCGCCATCGGAACCCATTCCGTCATCTTTCCCATGGTGATCAGTGCTTTCCCTTATGTGGCCCGTATGGTGGAAAGCTCCCTTCGGGAGGTGGACGGCGGTGTTGTGGAGGCGGCACTTTCCATGGGCTCCACCACCTGGCAAATCATATTCAAGGTTCTTCTGCCGGAAGCGCTTCCATCACTGATCAGCGGTGCCACCATTTGCCTGACCACTATACTGGCTTATACGGCCATGGCCGGTGCGGCAGGAGGCGGCGGACTGGGGTCCATTGCCATCAGCTACGGCTTGAACAGGCGGGCATACGACATCATGTACTCCGCCAGCATCGCGCTGGTGCTGCTGGTTCAAATCTTTCAGGTGACAGGTGGCATCACCACAAAGAAGCTGGATCATAAAAAACGGTAAAGCATCCCAGCAAAAAGCGCTCCGGCTAACTGCCGGAGCGCTTGACTTTATAGATAAGGGATCATATCGCACAGCCTGTCAAAAATCAAATGCGGCTGCACAGGTGACGCCTTCAAATCCTCCATTGTTGCCTCTCCGGAAAGCACCAGGATGCTGGTCATACCGAAATTTACGCCGGTAGCGATATCGGTATACAGCCTGTCCCCCACCATGGCCAGCTCCTCTGCCCGAAAGCCGGTCAGCCTAAGCGCTTCCTCCACAATGCCCTGATAGGGCTTGCCCAGAATGATATCGGGGCGGCGGCCAGCGCTGGCTTCGATAAAGGCGATGATGGCTCCGATGTCCGGGGCGAAGCCTGTCTCCGTGGGGCAGTTGAAATCCGGATGAGTAGCGATATAGGGCAGCCCCGCCCGAACCAGATCGCATACCTGCGTCATCTTTTCATAGTCCAGCGTGGTATCGTAGGCAATCAATACATAATCAGGGTTTTCGTTGTCAATCAGAAGCCCCAGTTCCAGTAATTCCTTCTTCAGCACATCATTGCCCAGCAAAAACGCCTTTTTCCCGGGAAAAACGCGCAGCGCATAGGATGCAGAGGCATGGCCGGAGGTCAGCACCCGCAGGAAACGCTCCCGCACGCCCATGACACGAAGCTTTTTCACATACTGTTCGGCTGACTTGGAAGAGTTATTGGTCAAAAACAATGTGCGGCGCCCGGTATGCTCGCAGGCATCCAAAAAATCCAATGAGCCATGTAAAAGCTTGTTTCCCAAATAAAAAGTGCCATCCATATCCAACAGGAAGCACTTCACTTTTGACAGCGTGCCTTTTATCATATTGTCATTCATCTTGCAAAACCCCTCTTACGTATCTGCGCTTTGTTCATGATACCATAGCACCCTATATGAGTAAAGAAAAAGCGTGTTTTCCCTCCGAAAAAACGCATCAGAGAGCAAGATATGCCTAATGCATATCATCATGATGGAGCTTCTTCCTGATAAGCGTAGTTTTCAAACTAAAAAGATGACTCCAAGAGGTGTCGGAGGGACGTTTCCCTCCGGCTTTCATCCAAAACCAGTGACATGTGCGGTGGCTTCGAAAGCCTTGCGCAGCAAGGTTTTCTTATGCCATTCCCTGGCCGTGAAAACACAACTGAAGCATAGGCTGTTTCACAAGGGAATGGCGCAATCTCGAAAAATTGGCATTTTAATTTTCCAAGTCCAAGATCATTCCTCTTCCCAGGTGAACCGAACCGACTGCACACCGTCCCGTTCCACCACTTCCAGCCATTGGGCTGCCGGGCGTACCCAGATTCCCATGTCGCCATACAACGCCTGGTATACGATCATCAGTTCCAGCGTTTCGCTGTGGCGGGCCGTATACAAAAGCCGGTAGCGGTTCCCTTTGAAATGCCGGTAAATACCAGGCCGCAATTCTTCCATGATACACCTCCAGCGCACGCTCGTCTAAGTCAAAAGCGCCAGGGCAGCTTTACAATCCTTCCTGTTGATTGTACCACATCATGAAGGAGTGGGACAAGGGGAGGCGGCTTTTTTTCAGCTTTGGCTCCCTCATACCGCCATGTGGACTATCACGTGAAATTCCACACACCCGCTTTACTTTTACCTGGAAATGAAGTACATTATAGTATATTTCGAAAGGCGTTGAATGCATGATCGACGTGATTATCAACCCTGTTGCCGGCAACGGCCATGCGAAGCGGATCGGTGAGAAAGTGATGGTTGCTTTGACAAGCCGGGCCATCGCCTGCAAGGCTTATTATACGGAATCGCCGGGCCATGCCACGCAGTTGGCCAGGGAATCTGCGCAAAGAGGTACGAATACGGTGCTGGCCGTGGGCGGCGATGGCACGGCCTACGAAGTCGCCAGCGGGCTTGTCCAAACTAAAACCGCTCTGGGGCTCATCCCCGCCGGAACTGGCAACGACTTTATCAAAACCATCGGCGTACCCAAATCCCCCCTGGTCGCGCTTGATCATATCCTTACACATCCGCCAAAGCTATTGGATATGGGAAGACTGAACGACAAGCTTTTCCTGAATGTATGCGGCACAGGCTTTGATGTGTCGGTGCTTGATTATTCCATGAAGGCGAAAAAGCTGGTACGGGGCATGCTTCCCTATCTGTATGGTGTCATCCGTACCATTTTCAGCTTCAAGCCCGTAAATATGCGCATCGTCATTGATGATGAAACAACACTGCAAGGCACATTTTTGCAATGCAGCGTGGCCAATGGACGTTATATAGGCGGAGGAATTGCCATTTCTCCCACTTCACTGGTAAACGACGGCCTGCTGGACGTGGTAGTGCTGCGCTCCGTTCCCAACTGGAAGATGTTCTTTTACCTGCCCGGCCTTCTCATGGGGCGGGTGCACAGCTTTTCCATCACCTCCCATTACCGTTGCAGCCAGGTGGTGATCGATGCGCCGGGGATGCGGCTGAATGTGGACGGAGAAATGCTGCCTATTGAAAAAGTGAACTTCTCCCCGGTGAAAGATGCGCTGTGGGTCCACTGGTGATGCCGTCGGAAAGGCGGTCTTGAAACGTGAATCTTTTGAAAAGGCTATTTGTTCTGCTTTTGCTTCTTTGTCTTCTGCCGGAAGGTACTGTCCTGGCGGATGAAGAAATCTATTATTCGGATATTCCTTTGCTCCCTGTTATTCAGCTATTGAAACCTCAGCCGGGAGAGGGCTATGCACAGGGCAATAAGCTGACCGTTAGCGCAAAGGGAAGCAATGTCAGCCGCATAGAAGTCACTCTTTCCTGGGAGGGCGGCTCCATGACGCAAACACAGGAAGGGTCGTCCTTCGAGCACACCTTTCAATTGCCCGCCCTGCCCTGCGGCCTAACCGTCATGGCCCGCGGCCATGGAATTGAAAAGGAAGGACAAATGTCCTCCTTTACGGATGTCTTCCGCATGGTTCCTTCCCCCAGGGAAGAATTGATCGGGAAAATGATTCAGCTGGCCTATTCGAATTCGAAGGACTCCCGCTACAAGTTCGCTCCCGCCCAAGAGGACCATCACATCGGCGTATGCAAGAATTTCGTGATGCGCTTGTTCGATACCTACTCCGATGACTATGTCATGCAGGCCTACCCAAGCCTTTCGCTGCACATGCCCAAAAACAACAGCAAGGCCGCCTGCGCGCCGTATGATTACGGCATCGAGTGGCGGCCGGAGACAGCGGAGGATGGCAGCCCCTTTGAGATCGTGGCACAGTTCAAGTACAACAACGACCTGAGCAAGGAAGAAAACGCGCAAATCGCCTTCAATATGCTCAAACAGGTAAGAAGAGGCGATTTCTTTCAAATGGTGGGCAACTACGGCGGAGGCAACGGCCCCCATTCCCTTTTCTTCATCACAGACTACGATCCCGTAAGCGACATGCTTCACTGGACGGACAGCAACATGCGGGGCACGCGCATCGACGGGGTTCGCTGGGGATATTTGCAGTATGACGCGGATGCGACCGCCCATTGGTTCATAGAATGTATCAATACCAAAAAAAGAGGCGCCACGCTATACAGGCTACGCGACGACCTCATCCGCAAATAACGTTAAAGGAGCATGACACATGGGCAATGTGATGAAGGGCTTGAAAAAAACTTGGCTCAAGGGCATGGAAGCCATAGGCAACGCGGCGTCCAATATTGCGGACAACGCCAAGTACAAAGTCACCGAAATGAACCTGGAAACGCGCCGCCGGGAAATTTTGGCCGACTTTGGAAGCATCGCCTATGAGATGTGGCAGCGTGGCGAATCTTTTCCACCGGCGCTGGAGGCGCAGTTAAAGCAGCTGAACGCGTTGGAAGAACATCTTACCGCCATTCGTGCCCAGCGGATTGCCGCGGCACGGGAGGCCAGGCTGGCCGAGGAAGCCGCAGATGCTGCCGCCCGCAAGGTGGATACACTTGCGCAGGGCAATGAGGATGCGGATGATGAAACACAGATTCAGGACAGTCCTGACCCGGAATCAGACGACAGTGAGGATGGAGCAAACGAAGGCGATTAATCCGGCCTTTTTGTCAAGACTTAAAAAGCTTGGCTGCTACAGCCATCTGCCCTTGAACAGGGATGGCGGCCTGTTATCCTTGTATCGGTCAAACTCTCTTAAGCAAATACGAAGCGCTCTACGCTCCCGAATACGGTTCAAGTATTTTTCAAACAAAAAAATCCCCTCCGGTGTGAGTATAGCCGGAGGGGATATGCTTTATACCACAATGACACCCAAATATTCTTCTGTTTCACCTGTAATTACACCCGAATATACATCCATTTTCCCCTGGCAAAGCGCACATACATGAACGTTAGCCTGATCATCATGTCAACAAGGCTGGCCGACCAGGCGCCAAGCAGCCCCAACTGAAGGGGGAACAAAGCAGTCCATGCGAGAACTGGTCGCAAAAGCGTAACACACAGCATCATGACCACGGCCACATACCGCGTATCACCCGCGCCACGCAAACAGCCGCTGATGACTACTGAGCTTGTTTGAAAAGGCTGGAAAATGCCCACCAGAATCATTACCTGGGATGCCATATGAAGCACCATCAGATCGCTGGCAAAGGGACGTATTAAAAGATGACGAAAAGGAATAAAGATCAAAAGCAAGCCTGCCGAAACAGTCAGTGCCATACGCTGGCTTACCTTGCCATATACCATGGCTAGATCAGGCCTTTGCCTGCCCAGCATTTGCCCCACCAGCGACGTACCGGCAATGCCGATACCATCTCCGAAGGTGAAGCTGATATTCAAAAACTGCATGCCAATCTGATGGCTGGCAAAGGCCACAGGGTCATGCAGTGCTTCATAAATCATTCTTACATATATTAAGAAACCAATTCGAAGGCAGATTTGCTCCAGCATGGCGCTTCCGCCCACCCGGCTGATATCCCTGAGCGTCGTTTTATCAAGCCGCCAGTTATCCCGAAGACGGAGGAACAAAAAGCCCTTGTACTTTGGCAGTGTGATGGACAAAACCGCCATCACCAGCCCAACGCAAAAGCCTATCACCGTGGCAATGGCCGCACCTTCCACCCCCAGACGGGGAAAGCCAAGATTGCCGCTGATGAGCAGATAGTTAAACACCACATTGACCAGATTACTGGTTACATTGACCACAAATGTGGCCTTCGTCTTGCCAATACCGCGCTGAGCGGCATTGATGCACATCGTGATGGCATTGATGGGCAATGCGTAGGCCATCCACTTGAAGTATACGACGGCATCGTTCACCACCTTGGCATTGGCAATGTCGCCAGGATCAACTTCTCCTGAAGCCAGCAGGATCAAGTCTCTGGCCTTAATAAGTGATATCGCCATAATGGCCAGTGACAGCATCACGATGACTACGAGAGCATTTCGAAGTGTCTGGTTGGCCTCCTCTTGCCTTCCCTCACCCTTGCGCCTGGCCACAACAGCTGTAACACCGATGTTCAGTGCGAAGAAAACCGCAAGCATGATCATTCTGGGCTGACCGGGCAATCCCACGGCGGATATGGCTTCCGCGCCCAATACACCTACCATGGCCGTGTCTATCGCCCCAATAAGTGCCATCAGAACCATTTCTGCCACTGCCGGAATGGCGATACGGGTTACATCCCGGTATGCCTGTCCGGTGGGCGGCAGTTCGCCTACCCTAAGCCCGGGTTTAACCATATGCCGGATGCCATAAAACCGTTCCACCAAAGATATCAATGATCTTTCTCCAATCTAACAGGACTCAAAAAAGACATACGCCTATTATAGCACGAACTGTATATCTGGCAACCATTGTCGAAAAAGAAACGAAAAGGCGTTTCACTTTTTTCTCTTTGATAGCATAGGTAGAATTGAACCAGATGCCAATCCATAAAGGAGGTTATTCACGTGGCTGCTCAAAAGCCTGCTAGCCAGGTATCCCCATTTGCCACCATGACCCTGGGTGACCAGAACACCCGGTGGCTCGCCTTGCACAGCCAGCTGCTGCCATACATGACCGCTGTTCCCGCCAAGGATCCGCCCGCCAGCGGCGGAACAAGTGATACCAATACCAGTTGGCGGGCCGGCACTCCACCCATTGGCCAAATGCCAATCTTTAACTCCCCGCCGCAGCCTCTACGGCATGAGCAATACGACGCGGTACACAAACGGATGGACCAGGCTTACAAACAGACGCTCGTTTGGCAGGATATCGCAACAGAAGGCTAAATCTTCGCGAAAATGACAGGTCAATATAGCGATTCCGCACTTTTTGCCTGTAAGCGTTTCGCACCGTCCCATGCTTCGCTAGTTCGGTGCAAACTAACGGTCAGCAAAGAGTGTAAGAAATGTTTGCTCAGTCAACTATCCTCTCGCCCGGCAAAGACGGGCGAGAGGATTTTAAATGAATGGGCTCGGCCCTTTAAACCACTCGGCATTATGAACTATGCAGGGCGGCTTTTTAATGCCTATTTCCCTTTTAGGTATTGCGCGTATTGCTCCTCAACATCCTTCAACATGTTATCGTAATACTGGAGAAAATCCTTGGCTTCACCATGCGGGTTGGCATATGCCGTAACATCGCGAAACAAATCATACAGTTCCATCTCATGTATAATGATGGGCAGTGGCTTTCCAAAAGCGGCATGGATTACATTCTCCTCTTGCAGCCGCCGGGCCACGTGAGACACTGCAGTGAGTACCTCATAATAGCCAACCGGTCCTTTGCCGATATAGTTCATACGCTCATCGTATGCGCCTTCTGAGTCTTCATGGCCTATGTCTTGAACACCGTGACGAGCGTACCAGTCATATAGAAACTCCATACCCTCGTCCTCGAGCACCGGCACAGTAGGGCTCACATTGTTGGGTTGTAAAATAGGCGTATTGTACATGAGCGGTGGCAGATTCCATCTATCCTCGCTCAGCGGCGGGGCATTTTCGCAATCCTGTTCCGTAACATAGCCAATGGAAAACTCAGTTACATTCTCCAGGCCCTTGTAGATGTTACACTCATTTGTATATACGAAAAAAGAAATCGCATAAGCGTCAGGATTTTTCCACTTCTGAATAATAGGAAGCATACGGCCGTAGAGATAATCTTCCAGCTCTGTCAAGTCTACCATCACATCCTCACTCCCTTCAGAAAAAAGCTCCTGCGCGCTTGATACGGGGACAAGGGTCAATATCATCAAAACAGCGAGCAATATCCGCACATGTCTCGCCCCGATTTCTTAGTACAATCCAATATGCATGGATAATTATACCATGCGGCTACTGTGTTGTAAACAAATGGACCATGCAGCTCTATCGGCTGCAGTTCCACTATAGAATAAATCGAGTGATGATGGATTCATTGAGTCAGCCAGTAATTTTTTACGAGACCGGCAATACAAATTCGGCATGTTCCAATACCTCCATCTGTTGGAAGTACAGATCCTCCAACGGTATCCATTCCTCCAGAAACCGCCGGTGCATGTATTCACCGTTTCGCTTAAGAATTCTTTGTGACTGTTCCTGCCTGCCGATGGACAGGAAAATTGTCATATCATACGCCTCACGAAGCGCCGGATGATAACTGTACACACCCTCCACAATGTTCAAATTTTGGGGCACGGCCTGTACAGGCTTGCCAAGCTTGCCTGTGCCACAGTCAAACGGCCGGAAGGTGAAGGATTCCCGCCGCTCCAAAGGTATGAGCACCTCTTCCTTGAACCGTTCCCAATCTACATTGCCACCGGGGGTTTTCAGCCTTGCTTCCGTTTTCCTATCCAGCGGCAGAAAAAAATCATCCATATGGAAAACTTCACAATCCCCGTATACCCTTTGCAGCCAGGCCGCCAGAGAACTTTTCCCTGCACCGCTGGGCCCGTCGATGGCAATGGTGAGCGTGGCTTTCTCCATCAGTTTGCGATCCAGAGCCAATAAAAGAGGCAGGAATTTTTCCGTCTCAGCGCTCGCCAGGCGGTAGGCCGGATGATATGTTTGCCTATATACTTCACTATGGCGGCACAATGGAAAGCCAGCTTTTTTGTAGTCCACCAGGAAATCATCCAATTCTGCCAGTGTAAAGGGCATTTTACCGTCCCGGCACAATTCCCTTAATACGGAGACCTTCTCCAGAAAACCCTGCTGCGTCCCACGCTTTTTATCCGACACGGCAAGAAACAAACCCGCTATCGTCTCCGTGCGCAGGTCTTTTGCATCCCACCAGGCATTTAAATGCAGCCGGTCAAGCCCGCCGCCGATTGGCTCCAGAAGTTCGCTATCCCGCTGAAGCCCAATGGCTTCTTCCCGCTCCTTTAGAATGCTTTCTTCACAAACCTCCCGGGCAGGCATCAAATGCCCGCCGCCATATTCACTTTGATAACATAGCTTCACGCCGTCCTGGGCCTTCATGGCCGGGTACTTTTTCCCGTGAAACAAAAGGATATCCCGCATGGCATTACGCGCCTTTCAGGTACTTCCATTTTTTTGCAAGCATCACCAGGGCAGGGATCAGTACAAGCTGAACAAAAATACCAGGCAGAGCGTTCACAAACGCACCGGAAATGAAAGCCGTCCAGGTAAAGGGGCTGTCCCCCCTAGAAAGGATGATGGCGTTCACCACGCCGTACACCGCACGCCCGATCAGCATGGAAAGCACCAGGGTAAGTACAATCCTGGTCAGCGCCGCAGTATTGCTTCCCTTATCCTCCGCCCCAAGCCAGCGTACGCCGGCCAGCGCGCCTGCCGCGGCGCCGTAAGCCGCCAGTTCAAGCTCCATGGAGATAAGCGTGTTTCCGCTGGGCATGCCGGACACCAGCATGGCGAGTATGGGCGTGAGCAATCCGCACAGCATGCCGTACTTCCATCCGCACAAAAAGCCGCACAACAGTACGGGAATATGCATAGGCAAAAAGACAGAGCCCGCCTGAAAGCCGCCCAACGCATGGAATACCCTGGCCAAAACCACCGCCAATGCCGCCAGTACGGCAGAGAGAACCATTTGACGCAATTCCATCCGGTTCATTTCAATTCCTCCACAAAATAAAAATGCAATGAAAGCCTGCTCCCTTCTGGAAGCATGTCCCTTCATGGCACATGATTATTAAGGGGTACGTATGGATTCCTACATCTGGCTTCTGCCAGACAAATCATGCATAGTATGCACGAGAAATGCTTCATTGTCAAGCATTACAATCGCTTGACCCAGTATGGTCTCACTTACGCTTGCGGAAACAGCAAGGATGCTCCCAAAGGTCCAAGTCGATTCATAGGATATGTTATTTCGTGCCTCACGGCACGACCAGGGCTTTCCGGCCGCCCTGGACCTTCGGATGCACAGCTTGTTTTTTCTCATTGAACAATAGCGAAAATTCAAGTGAAGGGGCTCTTTCATTTTGGCGCAACAATATATACAAGCTCCGATCCCACGATCTCCTTCCTGAGAATGGCAAGCTCAACAGGAAGATTTTGCTCTAACTGGCCGCTGTAATACTGCTCCATGTCCTTCGCCCTGCCTGAAAGGCTTCTGATAGGGAAGGTGACAACAATGGTCTTTGCCCGAATACTCTGGATCAGCCGGTAAGCAAGACCTTTCTTCTGCTGTTCCAACACCGGAACCAGCTTGAACAGAAAAGCCACATCCGCAGGCTCCTCGGGCATATTGTCCGCCGCATCCAGAATGCGGGCATCACAATGACCATGCAGCCTGTGAAAGAAAGCTTTTACAACCTCCATTGTTCCGTGGTCGATATCCCCTGCCCGGTAAAGTACATCCGTTCTTAATCCCGTAAAGGGAAAAGCACAGGGATGAAACCCGCAGCCGATGTCCAATACGGTCTTGGCTTCTCTTACATAGGGCGACAAAAGCCCGTAGAACGCCTGCAGCGAAGGCAGTCTTTCCTTGGTGGAAGGGTGCATCTCCATCAGCTTCAGGCTCAAATCCCGGTCTGATAAGCGGCTGTCCTTTATCAATTCCAGCGCCTGCACATGGCATCTGTCAGGGAAAAAAGCGCCGTGGATGATATGGAGCTGTTTCTTGACAGCCTTGATAACCTCTTTTTGGTTTTTGTACCTGGGAAGATATTCTGTAATGATGCGCAGCACCATTTCCTCGGATATGTCCGCATATTTGGCTGAGCTTTTAATCTGGGCCGCCAGTTCCGCCGCTTCATGTGCCATGGCCCTGCGCCCTCAGCTTATCCATCAGCATCGTATAAAACCGCAGATTATGAATGGTAGCCAGCCGGTAGCCCAGGGAGTCGCCCACCTTGTACAGGTGCCGCAAATAAGCCTTGGAATAGTTTTTGCACAGGTGGCAGCCGCATGCTAGTGACACAGGCCGCATATCCTTCATGTACTTGTCATCCATGATGTAATGATACTGGTAAAAGCCAGGTGCGTGAACGTTGATATCCT
The DNA here is from genome assembly GCA_023415145.1 of Bacillota bacterium. Lineage (GTDB taxonomy): Bacteria > Bacillota > Clostridia > Christensenellales > Aristaeellaceae > JAEWAH01. The sequence continues at coordinate 30,185 of JAEZLW010000058.1, forward strand.
CTTCCGCCTCCGAAGCAAAAACATACAGCCGGTTGTGCCTGGCTTCCCTGGTGGGTATGACACAGTCAAACAGGTTGTAGCCCATGCCGTGGCAGGCCACGATTCCCTCGGGCTTGCCCACTCCCATGGCATACTTTGGCGTGCTGTCCGGCATCAGCTCCGCCGTATAACGCAAGATATCTTCCACCAGCCGTCCTTCCTTGTCAAGGGGCCAGCCGCCATAACCGTAACCGTCAAAACCGATCTCCTTTAGCGCGTCGGCGCACTTTTTGCGCAAGCTTTTGCTGCCGCCGCCCTGGATGATGGCAAACAGCAACGGCCTTGCTTCATCCTTCAGCTTTCTGGACTTCAACTGGCGCAGATATTCCTCCTTGCACCTTGATGCCCAGTCGATGGTGATCTCCACCGCCGTTTCGTTGACCTCGTCGGTGTCATCGGGCCGGGTGCAGTAATCCAGGCACATCATGATGTCCGAACCGTAAGCGAACTGGGACTGAATACATTTTTCCGGGGTGAAAATGATCTTCTTGTCTGAATTATCAGGATAGAAAACGATCTCGTTCTTTCGGATCACGCCGTATTTGGGGTTTTCCTGTATGAGCGAAAACACCTGAAATCCGCCGGAATCGGTCAATATGGGCCTTTTCCAACCTGTAAAACCGTGAAGCCCTCCCGCAGCCCGAAGAACGGACACCCCTGGCGCGGAAAGCAGGTGGTAGGCGTTCATCACGATGCCGGGAATGCCGCATTCCATCACATCCACAGAATCCACGCAGCGGACAACGCCCTGCGTTCCATCCGGAAAGAAGGCGGGCAATTGTACATCCCCATGGGGCAAAACCAAATTCGTCTTCACTGAATCACTCATTTCCATTCAGGAGCATTGATACCTCACGGCATTTTCCATCCAATAGGTCAAAGCTTGGCCCAAGATTGTATTTATCAAGGCCTTGCAGCACCGCTTCCACCCCCTTCACAAAGCCTGGAGGGCAAAAGGGAAACTGGCTCAAGCGCTTCACTGCGCCCTTTTCATTTAAGAGGATTTCTCCATAGACCGCAAACAAGGCCTGCGTTAAGCACAGGATGCCTTTGAACAAAGCGCCTGACGCATACACGATGTCCTTTTTTGCTATGGAGGACCGCCCTGTCATTACGGAAAACTCCGCTTCCCATAAAAACCATTTGGAGGCAGCATCGCGGTACGCCTTTGAAACCGGCTCCGCCCTCAGTTTCAAACCCGCCATCACATCTTGCGGGTCACTCAAAGGCAGGCAGTACTTCACCTCGCCCATGTAAATGGCGTTCACAAAGCCGAAGGGATGACCCGCCATAAAATCCACCGTTACCTTACCCTGCTGGCAATCGTCAATGACATTCATGACCCGTGCCGTGTCGCGAAGCAAGATATCCACTTTCATCCCATCTACCGTAAGCCACGCGCCGCCATTGATCCATTTTCCCCATTCGCCGGGCTTGTTCAAAAGGTTCTTCCGGTGCGCATCGTCCAATGAGGTCAATGCCTCGCTCATCCGCAATGTGTCGAAGCCCTCTCCATAATACACGCCGATATCCAGGTCGGATTGTTCTGTTGCGGTTTTCGTGCAATGGGAGCCGCCCAGAACCACAGCCTGTACGCCGGGCACTTCTACCAGTGCCTTCGCCACCTGCCGGGCGATATCTTGTCCCACATCGGCATCTCCTTTTCCTGAAAGAACAGGCTGTTGACCGCTCAGCCCATCTGCTTTCCTTCAAACTCCACCCGTCGTTTCACCTGCTCCATTACCTTGCGGAAGGTATCACAGTCCAGCGATTGGGCGCCGTCCGACAGCGCCGCTTTGGGATCGGGATGCACCTCGATCATCAACCCGTCCGCCCCTGCGGCAATGGCAGCCTTGGCCAGCGGTTCCCCCATCCAGGCAATGCCGGCGGCATGGCTTGGGTCGATGACCACCGGCAGATGGCTATGACGCTTTAATAGCGGCACGGCGGAAATATCCAGATTATTGCGCAGCATGGTTTCAAAGGTTCGTATGCCACGCTCGCAGAGGATCACATTGGGGTTTCCCCCAGAGAGTATATACTCCGCACTCATCAAAAACTCTTCGATGGTGGCGGATAATCCCCGCTTTAGAAGTACCGGTTTTTTGGTGCGGCCCAGCGCTTTCAACAATCTAAAGTTCTGCATGTTCCTGGCGCCCACCTGCAAAACATCAACATCAGAAAAGTCCTCCAACTGGTCCTCCCCCATGATCTCCGTTACAATGGGCAGTCCGGTCTGCTTCTTTGCCTCCAAAAGAATCCGCAGCCCTTCGTTCTCCAGCCCCTGGAAGGAATAAGGCGATGTTCGGGGCTTGAAAGCGCCGCCCCGTATAAAGGATGCACCGCTTGCTTTCACCGAATCCGCCACCAGCTTTAGCTGCTGCACGCTTTCCACGGAGCAGGGCCCCGCGATTACGGTAAAGTGTCCTTCCCCAATGGTTCTGCCGCCCACCTCAACCAGCGTATCCAAAGGGTGGAACCTGCGGTTGGCTGCCTTGTATGGCTCGGTGACACGGCGTATGTCCTCCACCACCTCATTGGCCTTGATGTGGCTTACATCCACCCTGGATACATCACCGATCAGGCCAAGAATGGTGGCTTGCGTACCCGCGCTGTAGTGAATCTGGATGCCAAGGCTCTCAATATCCCGAATCAAATTTTGAACCTTGTCCTGCTGGGCTCCCCGTTTTAAAATGATGATCATTTTAGGCTCCCCTTTCCTGCCATGCTACATATGTCAAAAGCGGCCTGGAAACTTGTTCCGGGCCGCTGTGTTCCTGCGCATTTTCCTTACAGAAGGTTGGCACAAGGGGAACAGCCCGTACTGCCGTTGGCGTACAGGGAACCCCGGTAATACGCCCGATGAATCTGCATAAAAGCCTTCCTCCTCGTGGCAGGAGTATACGCCGGTAGCACCTGTTTGTCAATCACTTTTTTCCAAAGGATGGTTCCTGGTTGACTCCCTTACGCATCCTCCTATATAATCAAGTAAAGTGATGTGCAAAGGAGAGATCAACATGGAAAAGACCCCTCCCTTCATCCCCCAAATCGACGGCGGGTTGCGCAAGCACATCATCCGCGTGCCGGAATGCATTGCTCAGGCATCGGGTATCCGTATTTTCGGCAAGCGCATCTTATCTATCCTTTTTTCCACCGACGCAGCCATCATTAAGAATACAAATGCCGACGCAGTGATTGCCGTATATCCTTTCACACCTCAGCCTGCCATATCCCAGGCCATTTTGCAACTGGCAGATGTGCCTGTATTTTGCGGAGTGGGCGGCGGCACCACCACCGGCGTTCGCGTCACCCGCCTGGCCCAGGATGCGGAATTCAGGGGTGCCATCGGCGTGGTATTAAACGCTCCCGCCACCAATGAAACGGTGCGCTACGTGGCCGAACGGGTGGATATCCCCGTGGTCATCACCGTGGTCAGTGAGGAGGAGGACGTTCAGGGCCGCCTTGACGCCGGCGCGAAGATACTGAACGTTTCCGGCGCAGCAAAGACACCTGATATCGTTAGGGCTATCCGCCGCAAGTATCCCGAGGTGCCCATCATCGCCACCGGCGGAAAAACGGAAGAATCCATCATCCGTACCATTGAGGCCGGTGCCAACGCCATTACCTATACACCGCCGACTACAGCAGAGTTGTTCAAGGAAATGATGAACCGTTATAGAGATCAATTGGCGGCAAAGTGATGAGTAAAAGGCCCCGGAAAAGTATGTTCCGGAGCTGATTTCAAGTGACTCGCGGATAGATTGGAAATTATTGTGCTTGTTTACTTGTCCTCATCATTTGAACACAGATAACGATTGTCCCAATGCCATAGCCAATAGGGGCGAAATACCATAGGCTTTCATTTATAAACAATGCTCCCAAAAAACCTGCAAAACAAAGAATGCCGCAAACGATAACAGTTCTTTTCATAGTGAGTTTGTTTTTTTCATTACTTTGAATTGCTAAGCCGACAGATAAGTATGACAGTCCCAAGAAAAAACCCCATGCCAAATAGTCAGCTGCCATTTCTACGGAAGGCCAATATCCAATTCTAAAAAAGTTAGGAACAGTAACTCCATCGGCTATCAATCTTCTAGTCACCGTTATATTGATAAAATGAGCAAGTCCTGTTAGCGAGCATACACATGACATGAACACAAGCATTGCATTTCTATAAATTGATGCAATATTCATAAGGTTTGCTAATTCCATCAAAACAAATAGAATGATCGGTGCACCCATGATGGTCAATGCTTCCCATATTGTTAATGCTATTTCTGTTTTTGTAATAATAAAAAAGGCAACTGCAATAAAATATACAACACAAGCTGCAACACCTATTATCGGTATTTTCTTTCCCATATTTGACCCCCCCAAAGGTTCTGTTTATCGAGCAGAACAAATCATCAGGCCAGTTCATTATACTGGAAAAGCTTCATTATTTCCAGAAAATTCTGAATCTGAACAAGACAGAGAACAGACATGCAAAACCCGATGAACTTGACCCCGGAATTTCCATTCCGGGGCCAATGTGTTCACGCACTTTCCTTCTTCCATGCCATATACAGCGAAGCTACCACTTCCTCAATGGGCGCTTTGCGCATTTCCAGGTCGGTAATGCCCGGCGTACCCGCCAGCGTTTTGAGCACCTGTGAAAACTCAACATCCGTTTGCTGGAAGGCGTATTCGTGCACACCGTCCCGGGTAGCAATCCACTCCATCCCCGGCCATTCCGGAGGTCTATCCGGACCGCTGACCAAAAGACGTGTAAAGCCTCCCTGAATGCGTCTCAGCGCCTGAAAGTCGCCGTCGAAAGCGATTTTTCCGTTGGAAAGCAGGATGATCCGCTGGGCCATGGCTTCCAGGTCGTCCATATCATGGCTGGTGACGATCACTGTGGTCCCTTGCTCGCGGTTCACCTTTTTGAGGAAGGCTATCATTTGCCGCTTGGCCAGCACATCCAGCCCCAGGGTAGGCTCATCCAGGAACAGTACCTCCGGGCTATGCAGAAGAAGCATGCCCAGGTCCGCCCGCATCCGCTGCCCCAGGCTCAGCTCCCTGGCGAAGGTATTTAAAAGGTCCTTCAAATCCAGAAGCTCCGTCACCATGGCCAGGTTCTCTTTGTATACCTCCTCCGGGATGTTCCACACGTTCTTTTTCCATTCATAGCTGGTAATGACAGGATGATCAAACCAAAGCTCCGTGCGCTGGCCAAACAGTACGCCGATGCGCTTCATCAGAGACACCCGGTCTTTGGCCGGGGACATGCCAAGTACCGTCACCTGGCCAGCGGTCGGCTGCAATATGCCGGAGAGTATTTTGATGGTGGTGCTTTTTCCCGCGCCGTTGGCCCCGGCGTAAGCTACGAACTCACCCCTTTGCACCTGAAGGGACAATTGGTCCAGAGCCTTGACTTCCTTCTTGTCCGGATGGATCAGGTTTTTGATGATGTCCTTCCACTGTCCGGAGCGCTGCCACTGGGTATAGGTTTTACTGACGTTAACGATGTCCAAAGCCTGAATATCTGGGTGAACCGCATGTTGCATAATGCTTCATTCCTTTCCGAAACAGCCTTACGGCCAATAGTGCTAGAACCGACGCAACCAAAAAAGTCAAGTATGGGAAAAAGGGTGCCGGGGAACCATGATCCATCAGCCACAGGCTGGGGAACCACCCGGCGAGCCCCACAGGGACAAGGGAACAGAAAACCGCCTGCCAGCCTATGCCCATTCCTCCAAGGGGATACCGCTTCAGGGAGGAAAACATTCCATGCACTAGCGAGGCGGATTCCTCCGCCACCACCGGTGCCCAGAAAGCAATGCAGGAAATCAGGAAAACACAGGCAAGGAATATTGCTACGGAGGCCAAAAGGCTTCCTATCAAAACAAGTACCCAGCCAAACGTAACGGCAAGCGTAAGGCGGCCGGCGGCATAAGCCGTAAGGCCCATTCCGCAAAGCAGGATACCGGATCCGGATACGGGGGAAAACCCGCCGGTCATTAGCTGCATCCACAAGGGAACCGGCTGGATCATGTTGTGGTCTAGTTGTCCCCGGCCGATGGTACGGCTGATTTGCCCTGCATTGTACCCGATAAAAAACAGCGAGAATATCCCGTCGCTCAGCATGGCATAGCCCAGCATGAAAAGAAGCTGATCCTGCGTCATGCCGCCAATGCCGCCAAAGCGTTGGGCCAGAACAAACACCCCGGCCATGGCTGCCCCGGTTGTGACCAAATCGGTTACGATCTGCAACAGGCAGTATTTTGTGTCCCGCAAAAACCACATCAGATCCATCTTTCCGTAAATCTTGTACAGGCGAAGAAGCGTTTTTACCTTATCCGCCATAGGAGATCATCCTTTCTTCACTTTTTTTGAACACACATATGGCCAGAGGCCACAAGATGGCATTCCAGCCTGCCTGCAATGCCAATAGCATCTCCGGCTCTCCCTGCCCCACGTACAGGCTAAGCGGCGCGTGGGCAATGGAGCCCATGGGCAGCCATTGAAGGATTCGGGCAATGGATGCAGGCATCAGGGAAAAAGGAATCAGTGCCCCGGACAAAAGCGCAAACAGCGCTTCCCGCACGTGGGTCACAGCCCAACAGCCGTTTTTCATGCGCATGGCCAGGGAGGCGAACAAATAATCCAGCGCGAATCCCAGAGATGCGCTCAGGGCAAGGCTTACAAGGGCCAACAGTCCGTGAACAGCGCTTGATGGCAGCGGGCGGATGCCCATCAGGGGTGATAAAAGCCATAGCGGCAGGCTGTATAGCAGAAACACCGGCACCCACCAGCGGCCTATGGTTTCTGCCGTCAAGCTTTGAAGTACAGGCATGGGCCGTGTATACCTGCCGATGATCGAGCCCTCCCACAGAGCGGAGGTAGCGGGGGTGAGAATCTCCAACTGCTGGCGCAAGACCGAAGCCATCAGCGTATAGGTAAGCAGCCTATCAAGGTTCATACCACCCAGATCGGCACCTCCCGCCGCCAGGGAGCGCCAGATCAGCATCAGCATTAAAAACTGCATGAAGCGTATCGCATATTCACTCAGCACCTGAAAAAGGTTCCCATCAAACACCTGCCTGGCGGAAAGCCCGGCCACTGCTTGGAAACCTTTCCACCAGGAGCATTTTCCCGTGTGGTTCATGTCAACCAATCCTTTCGATCAAAAAATAGGCATAAAAAACCGGGAGCAGCTTATGCCGCTCCCGGTATACAGGCGTTATCGTCCGCTATCCCTTAAAGGGGGAAAGCAGCTTTGACACCGGCAGGGAACGCAAAATCAGCCGCAAAAGGGCATACGAATGCACGGACAGGGTCAGATTACTTGTTTGAACTGCCACTTCCCCAATGTTTTGCCATATGTTGGAATCCTTCATGGCCTCCTTGCGGATCATGCGCTTCACCTCCTTGCGTTTGTTTTCAGTGGATACTATAGCATCACAAAATATTCCTGTCAAGCGCCAACGCAATTTTGATAAAAAATTTTCCAAAAAGCTATTGCAGTTGACGGCACCCGACCGCTCCCGGCTTAGCTTGGAGGAGCATATCCGCAATGATGCTCCCGAAGGCAGCGGACATGAATATTTCCTGCATCTGTTGGAACCGGTGAAAAGAAAGTGAAACCGGCCCCAACAAAACCCCTCCTTTGCTTCAAAAAGGAGGGGTTTTGTTGGGGATAAAATGCAAATCATATCCTTGATGAATTGAAGGAGGCCGGCACCCATTTAAAGGGAAACAGCCGCCTGATGCTCCCCGTCATGGCGGGGCCTTTTGTTGATCACCGCGATGGCGCATAGAATGGTCGTAATTACATCCGCTTGAAATTGAGCTTTAAGAGCATCATACCGCGTATATACCTCACCACTGACGCTGACGATGTATTTGGGCTGCAGGTTGTTCAGTGCCAGCGCCATAATGTCCGCCCGGCACCGCTCACACTGGCAGACAGATTCAGTCCGCATAAAATCGTCCAGCCTGCTGTCCACCATTTCTTCCATCATATTGCGTGGCATGATTCTGGCAGTCAAATGCATTGCCCCTTTCCAGACTCCCAATCCATGACATAAAGCAAGCGCTTACAGATAATCGGGAACCCATTGTCTTTTGTACAAGATAGAGAAGAAGCAGTTCAAACGTTGGGTTCAGGCCTTCAGAAGCATACTACCACAATCATATTTGAATGTAAATATATGTATAGCTATTTTACACACCTTCCTGTACAAAGGGCAGTATCATACGGTTATGACCGTCATCCCACAATCGTTCCAGGTTGTAGAAAGCCCTTTCCTCCTGGTGAAAAATATGCACCATCACCGTGCTGTAATCCATCACGATCCAGCGGCCCTCATTTTGCCCTTCCTTCCGGCGAAGAGGCATTCCCATCTCATGAAGGCGGTCATCCACCTCCTCCGCCAATGCCTTCACCTGTATGGCGGAGCGCCCTGTTGCGATCACCAGATAGTCGGTGAGTATGGTCAGATGCCCAACCTCCAGCACCACAATGTCCCGTGCCTTCTTGTCATACAGGATGTCAGCGATTTTTCTGGCCAGCGTACCTTCCGTCATGCGGTCTCCTCCTTGGTGTCATTTGTCCGTGTTTTTCAGTGAATCCTTCAGCCATTTCATGGTAAAAGCCGTAGCCGGATGCAGGGTCTTTCCCCGGTCCCTCACATAGCTTGCCGTTCTTTCCAGCGAAAGCATCATCGCACCTTGAAGATCAGTTTCCGCCAGCGAGCGGATCTCATAAAGTCCAAAATAGTCTTCCCGGCCTGGCTCGATCTTATCCGCCAGGTATACGATCATCTCCAGACGCGTCATTGGCACGTTCCCAAGCGTGTGGCTCGCGATGGCGGATAGCACCTGCTCATCCGAAACGCCATATATATGCCGGGCCATGTGCGCCCCAACTGCCGCATGGAGCAGCGCGCCGGAAATGAAAATAGAATCATCCACCTTCATCCCATGCTCCCTGACATACACCTGCAGGGAAATAAGGTCCATCCCCTTGGCGCAATCATGCATAAGACCGGCGAGGGCCGCCTTCTCTTCATTCTCTCCATGCAGACGTGCCAGCTTGCGTGCCGCATAGGCCACGCACAGCGTATGGGCCATGCGCTCCATACTCATGGAATGAATTAGCCTGTCCATATGAACAGCGTATCCTGGCGGGCTTTCCTTTACACCGTACAGTCCCATGACACGGATATATTCCATCACTGCCGGATGAAGTCCCTCCGGGTCCTCCCCCTTAAGAAGCTGATTCCTGATGGATGTGGAGGATAAGTCCCCCAATGCACCTTTCAGAAACGTAAATTGCGCGCCAAGCCGAATAAGCTCCTCCCGTATAGCCTGCGATGGGACTCCATTCCCGGCACCTGCACGAGGACATACCAGAAACCGGCACATTTTGAACACTCTCTCCGGGTCCCGCCAGTTCACAAGATCGTACAGCGTATCCTCACCGATAATGTAATAAAAATCAGCCTGAGGCATCTGCTTCCTCAGAAGTATTAACGTATCCACCGTATAAACTGTGCCACTTCTGTTCATTTCTATATCTGAGAGGGAAAAACCTGTCTCCTGATTAAGCGCCAGCTGTACCATCGCAAGCCGTAGTTTGGCCGGCGCCAGGCCTTCCCTTTTATGAGGCGGATTGCCTGTGGGCAAAAACAGCACCTTGTTTAGTTGAGCTTCCTCCATGGCCTTCCTTGCCAAAGCCACGTGCGTCAGATGGATGGGATTGAACGATCCTCCCATCAGACCGATCCGTTCCGGTTTCAACCAAGCGCCCCCTTTCCACTTCATTATACTCTATGGAAGCCGGATGGAAAAGGGCCGACGGCAGAAAAAACGAAAGGAGCTTGTCCCATGCAACAATACCTGGAAAAAACACGCCTGGGCGGAACCCTGGATTCCCTGGGGCTTCGCCTGCTCATACTCATTTGCTGCGTCCTTTGGTTCGTGTTCCTCTGGGGTGTTACCCTTCCCGCCCTGTTTGCGGGCATCGCTTTTTCACTGCTGGTGAGCCTGGCCATACGCCTTGGTAAACGAAAGACCGTAGCCCGGCGGGAGCAGGCATTGCGCCAGCGCATCGGCGGTGAAATGGCGTTGGATGCTTTGCCCCTCAGTCCAGCAAGGCAGGCACATTTTCAGGCTTCCCTCTGGCTTACCCTGGCTCATCCCTTGAGGCTGGAGCGCATCACGGAGGACGGCGTGCTGTGCCGGCTTAACGGTGACCTGGTGCTTGTCCGCTGCCTGAACCGCCATCAGTCGGTACCCGTAAGCGCTCAGGACATCATTGAGGCGCAGCGTGCCTGCATCAATCACAATGCAGTCCGATGCGTGCTTTGTGCCGCCTCGCCGCTTGGCAGCGCCGCCCAGACCCAATTGGGCCAGGCGGAACCGCCTGTAAAGGTGGTTGGAAAAGAGCGGTTGATCCGGCTGGCCGGTGCCGCCGCCCCAGTTACAGATGATCAGCTTGTCGCCCTTGGCGCACGCAAAAAACGCCATGTGGGCATCCAAATATGGCTGAACCACATCCTGGCCCCACACCGCGCCCACCGTTACTTCTGGTATGGCATGGGCCTGCTTTTGCTCTACTGGATTACCCGTCTTCCCTATTACCCCGTACCCGGAGTGCTTTGCTTATGCCTTGCTCTTTTGTCCAAGATACGCCATGCAAAAGAGGATAGCATTTAGTATTTTCCTCTGGCGATCTTTGCTACAGCCGCCGCCAGGTCATCCACATGCTGTTCTGTATTGTAAATGCCGACACTGGCCCTGACTGCGCCTGTGTCCATGGTGCCCAGCCAACCATGTATGCTGGGGGCACAGTGCAACCCGCCCCGCAATGCAAAGCCTGCCCTGTCCAGTCCGTCCGCCACTTCGCCGCTTTCCATGCCCTTTACATTGAAGCTTACCACGCCGACCCTTGGTGCGTATTCATCCCCATAGACGATTACATTTCCGATCTCCTTCAAATTGTCCCTTAGCCTTTGCGCCAAATGCTCCTCATACTCCCTGATTTCCCACATGTGCTTGGCCGCAAAGCGCGCACCCGCCAAAAGCCCAGCGATTCCCGGCAAATTCATGGTACCGCTCTCATACCTGTCGGGCAAATCATCCGGCTGGAGCATGCTTTCCGACCTGGAGCCAGTTCCCCCTTCCCGAAAAGGCCTGGGCAGCATGCCCGCCCCCAAAAGCAGCACACCGGTGCCATGGGGCCCCAGCAATCCTTTGTGACCGGCCATGGCTACCATATCTGCGTTCAGTGCCTTAGGGCTTACATCCAGTACCCCTGCCGTCTGTGCCGCGTCAACAAGGCAGGGTATGCCGTTTTCCCGGCATACGAGCCCCATGCGGCCGATAGGCTGCACCACACCGGTCACATTGGAGGCATGGTTCAATACCACAAGCGCAGTCCTTGGCCCAATCATGGCCTGCAATTGATGCGGTTGCAACAGTCCGTCCTGCCCCGGCATCAGTACTTTCAGCGAGATCATCCCCTGCCGTTCATAGCCCGTCAGCACCCGCATCACGGCATTATGCTCGCAGTGGCTCACAATCACCTCGTCACCCTGGTGCAGGCTGCCGCGAATGGCAAGATTCAGGCTGTCCGTACAGTTGTTGGTGAAAATCACATGTTCCGGCTTTTCCACGCGAAACATTTCCGCCAAATGGTCGCGGCACGCGCGCAGAACACGTCCGCCGGCCAATGAGATGCGGTGCCCTGCCCGCCCGGGATTTCCGCCGATACGGTTCAGCGTTCCCGCCATGGCCCGGACCACCTGCGGCGGCTTTGGAAAGCTGGTGGCTGCGTTGTCCAAATAGATCATTGTCCGGCCTCTCTTCCCTGGTTTTGCGCGCACACAGCGCTGCTTGACCGTATACTATATGAAGAGGGAAGGAGGATTTAACCCTATGAGTGAGATTTTCGGCATTGCTGCCTTCCGCTCCCGGCAGCAGGTGCTGCGCTTTGAGTCGGCGCTGAAACGGGCGGGTGTGCGGGCCGACGTTGTCGCCACCCCCCGGGACGTGGCCGTGGGCTGCGGCCTCTCCGTCCGTTTTGATATGCACAATACTCAGGACGTGAAGAATGTCTATATGCAGGCCCGGCCCAGCAACCTCATTGGATTTTATCGGGTAGAGCGCTCCGGGAGGGACCGTCCCAGTTGTACACGGCTGTAAGAAAAGCCGGGCTTCCCTATATGGGAAAGCCCGGCATCTTTCTTTTATGTAAATTGAGTTTGGATTAGGCGACTGCCCTTTTGACTCGGAGCAAGACCACATAACCAATGACCATGGCGATAATCGCCGTGATAAGCTGCTGCACCTGTAATCCAGCCCCTGTACCAAGAACGGTCCAGAGGACCATTCCCTGTTTGGTAGATAAAACCAGTGCATTGCCAACAGCTATCACTGCGAATTTCAAAATGGATGCAGAAATGCCCGCTATCACCCATGCCGCCAAACGTATCCTTCCTGTTTTGCGTAAACCTCTTCCTGGAAAGAGACCATACAGCAGCACCGGTACAGCATTTCCTGCCATTAAAAAGGGCAGCATGATGGGTACTTTTACATGTCCCTGAAGAAAAGCCATCAGTGGCGCGGCAACAGCAATCAAAATCCCTGCCCATAAATCAACCATACAAGCGGCCAAAATAAGGCATGTGTTTACCAGTGTGCTGATCAGGTAGGTAGATACAATGTGGTCACCCATCAAATACCTTATACCGCTTTGAAATGCCAGTGTCAATGCCAACAGCACCGCCGCTGTGGCCAGTTGCCTGATATTCTTCGAAGGCATGCTAAACCCCTCCCGCTTCATTCGATTTGCGAACTTTGGTTGTAAGAGCGCTTTTCACCTGAACGCCCTTGATATTGCCCAGTTTTCCCGTCATGGCCCCGATGCGGTCGTTGGTGCCCTCTACGACAAGGCCAATGACGCCTATACCCGTTTCCTTGTCAGGTACGCCGATACGACCCCGGATCATATCAGCAAACTCACTGAGAATCTGATTGATTCTTGCGGCTTGCTCCCGATCCTCCACCACCAGCCCTACAAAACCCAGACGTTCTTCCACAGCCATATTTTACTCTTCCCTTCAGCCAAAAAAGGACAGCACGGCAAATTACCGGCTGTCCAGTTCACTCAGCATATAGCTTCCCCCTTCCCTCTCGGGCCTTGGCGTGCCTTGGCCCTCAACCAGGAGCATTATTCAGCCCGCTCCCCCGCACGTGAACCGCTAGGGTTTGCTTTGGCCTTTCCTGTCAGTTCGATGATCCGCTCATCATATCCTGCAGCGTTTCTACGGCCTTTGATAGCTGGGGATCATTCAAATCCCCCGTCTCGTACATGCCAGTGTCGCCTTCCGGCAGCTCGGCCACCACATCGGGAATGATTCCCTCCTTGTGTACCTTGTTGCCATTGGGTGTAAAGTATTGCGCTACAGTCAATTGCATGCCGGCGCCGCTATCGCCCACCGGAATCACATACTGGATGATGCCCTTGCCGTAGGAGGTGACACCCACGATGGTAGCTGCGCCATGATCCTTCAGTGCTCCGGCCAATACTTCGGAGGCGGATGCCGAGTTCTCATTCATGAGCACCACCAGCGGAACATCGATCTGCCCAGACTTGGCAGAAGCATATTCCCGTTCGCCCTTGCGGTTCTCCGTATAGTAGACGGTCACTTCCGGCAAAAACAAATCAGCGATAGCTACTGCGTCATCCACCCAGCCGCCGGGATTGTCCCGCAAGTCTACAATCAGCCCTTTGGCCCCGTCGGTAATCAGCTTGTTCACAGCTTCCATGAAGGCAGTGCGGCAATCCCCCGCGAACTCGAACAGGCTGACGACCCCGATGTTCCCCTCCAGCATCACCGATTCCACCCGGTTTACCTGAATATTGGCCCTCGGCACTGTGAAGGCAATCGTTTCGGTACCGCGGCGTACGGTCACTTCCACTGTTTCGCCTACAGTGCCCCGCATGATGTCTACCGCATCCTGGAGGTTATAGGCGTCCACAGCAAGGTCATCCACCTGCTTAATGATATCGCCCTTGTGGATGCCCACGTCTTTGGCGGGGCTGCCCTTGAACACACGGCTTACCGTGCACAAAAGCGTATCGAAATTGGCGGATATCTGAATGCCAATGCCTGCATACTGGCCCTTATCATCTTCCCAAAGCTCGGCGTATTCCTCCGGATTGTAGTAGTACGAATAAGGGTCTTCCAGACCAAAGAGAAGCCCGCGCTGGGCGTTTTCGATCAGCTTGTCCACATCCGGTTCCTGATAGTAATACTCCTGAACCACCTGCAAAAGCTCATCCAGCTCCTGATACTTTTTGAAGCGCTCATATTCCTCCCGGGAGACGGTAACGGTATCCCCGGTCACCTGCGGAGCAGATTCAGAAATGGCCTTGTTTCCGGTGAGCATGGCACAGCCGGTGAGCATGACAAGCACCAGAGCTCCTGCGGCTAGCAAACGCAATTTTCTCATAAAGCGCCTTTCTTGTTATCAATCAGGCCTCCCGCAAGGAAAGTGGAAACCTGTTGATCCGTTCCTAAAAGGTCAGTGGATTTGCTGGGGCTTTTCGCTGCCGCACTTTTTCAGTTCCATCAGAATCTTGAAGGTGACGGCATCCTCAAACTTGCGCAAATCCAAACCGATCTGCCGCTGCACCTTATCCAAACGGTAAACCAGCGTGTTGCGGTGGATATACAACTGACGCGCCGTGTCCGACAGGTTCAGGTCCTTTTTGAAGAACATTTCAATGGTATAGAGCATTTCTTCATTGAACAGCCGTGCCGTTTTACGGTTGAACAGCAGACTGTGGTAGTAGGCGCTGATATCCCTGGGCAGTTCGGTCAAAAAGCGTTCCAGCATCAGCTTGCGGAACACATGGATGCTGCTGTCCTGCTGGAAGATGCGGCCTACCTCAATGGCCCGGCGTGCTTCGCGATAGCTTTCCCCCAGGGATGACAGGTTATGCCGCGGCTCACCGATGCCCACTGTTGTCTGGTGTGCCGTTTCGCTCATCAGCGTTTCCTGCGCGGCTTCGGCAAACTGCGCAAGGTCGTCTGCATCGTCCACAGAGGACATGTCCTTCAGTAGCGCCACCATATGCCGGTCAATCTCCACCAGCACATCGCCTTCGGCCTGGGGCACAATTTCCTGCAAAAGGGATAGCGCACTGCTGGAGCCGGTTTGCACGATGTAGAACAGCATCACGCAACGTTCCATCTCCAGGGGAATCTGATGCTCGTGCGCCAGCGCTTCCAATTCGGATCCGCCGATTTCTTCCCTCAGCGCCCGGCGGTATACATCACTTTCATCGGCTACAGATGCGCCGATCTGCATCAGCGCCTGCAGCATAGCCTCCGCCATCAAAAGCACATCCCGCGCACCGGGTACATTTTCGTGACAGGCGACTACCAGGAAAGGTTGTCCATCCACCCCGTGATACAAAAATCCGTCAGCCGGGCAGGTTTGGCCCGCGGACAGATCGTCCGGTAGGGTATGGGAAGCTGCTTCCTCCGGATAGATGGCATCTCCATGACCATCCAAAAGAAGAACAGGTGCACTCAGGCGGGAAAACACCTGGCCTACCTGCTTTACAAACCGCTTTTCAAACAACACTTGGCTGCTCCTTTCACCATTATCTGGCGTAAATATCAACTTTTATTTTATCACAGTCTTCCCCGTCTGAAAAGCGTCAAATCGCAAATAATTGTGAAATTTTCATAAAAAAAGCCGGGTTTTGAGCGGATTACGAAATTTTAAACAAGAGCAAAACACTCCGCCCATGATTCTTCTCCCCTAAACCTTAAAAAAAGCGGCGTACCGCCATATGCAGCACGCCGCCGTTATACCGAATACGATTACCTGTTGAGGATGCTGGCCTCGGTTTCCTTGTCGAAAAAGTGGAGGTGGTTGGTGTCGAAAGCCACCTTGATCTGGTTGCCGGCGCGGCTGGTGGTGCGGGGATCGACGCGGGCGATGATGTTGTCGTCCTTACCGCTGGACTTCAGGTACAGGTAGGTTT
>JAEZLW010000180.1 GCA_023415145.1 Bacillota bacterium
GGACATGGCGGTTCGGGCGGCATGCCATTAAAACCGGGCTCAAAATTATGATGAGTAGGCTCATAGGGCGGAGGAACGGCTTTTCCCCGACCTGAACCGTATTGCGGGCCTCTCATTGGCTGAGATCCCCGCTGGTCATAATATCCATTTGCCAAGAAGATCACCTTTCTTATCATCAGGCTAGGAGAACAGGCAGCACGCATGCCCATCATCTCCATACAATATGGTATGAGAAGCGTAGGAAATCGTGTGCTTTTTGACATGCCGGAGGTGGTTGGCCTGATGGAATTGAGCTTATGCATGATTGTCAAAAACGAGGAGGCGGTACTTGAGCGCTGCCTTACATGTGTCAGGGCTGTGGCGGATGAAATTGTGATTGTAGATACCGGCTCCACAGACCGTACAATTGCCATTGCGCAATCTTTTACGCCATTTGTATATGAGTTCACCTGGGTAGACGATTTTTCCAAGGCACGGAACTTTGCCTTATCCAAGGCTACCAAGCCTTATATCATGTGGCTGGATGCCGATGATGTCATAACACCTGAATCAGCGCTTTTGATTAAGGCACTGATGGATAATATGGACCCCGCCGTTGATATGGTGATGATGCCTTATCATGTGGCCTTTGACGCACAGGGAAAGCCGAGCCTTGTATATGAAAGGGAACGCATCTTCCGCCGTGATGCCGGTTTTCAATGGGTAGGCGCTATTCATGAAGTGATTGTGCCTTCCGGGCAGATCATGCATGCAGACATCCCTGTATTGCATCAGAAGATCAGTTCCGGAGACCCGGACAGAAATTTGCGGATCTTTGAAAAAATGATATCGGCCGGCCAGACACTGTCATCCAGAGAAGAGTACTATTATGCCAGAGAGTTGATGTTCCACCAGCGCTGGGAAGAAGCCATACAGGCCTTTGAAAAATACTTAAATGCCGGTCTTGGCTGGCTTGAGAACATGATATCCGCCTGCCTAGATCTTTCCAATTGTTTGTTGGCGCTTGACAAAAAGCAAGAAGCGCTGACAGCTCTTTTCCGCTCTTTCCTGTACGATGTTCCCAGGGCGGAAGTTTGCTGTCAAATCGGAAAACACTATTATGATGAGGAGAACTTTGGCATAGCCGCATTCTGGTATGAGCTGGCTGCGTTTGGGAACCTTAAGAAACCATCAGGCGGGTTCATCCAGCCGGATTGTTATGGCTATATCCCATACATGCAGTTGTGCGTGTGCTATTTCAGGCGTGGAGACAATAATAAAGCAATAGAGATGAATAATATGGCAGGGGCATTAAAGCCTAATGATGCAAGATACCTGTACAACAAATCGTTTTTTGATTCTCTTTTTAATGGGGAAGGTGAAAAGAAGAATTAGCGAATATTGCGTATGGTTGCAACAATTTGAATTTTATCGTGGATAGGCCTTTACAGAAGCAGGGCAGAGGCGTATGCTATTATGCGTGGTTTAACAACTCCACTGCCCGCAGGAGGATTTATGGACACGTTCCGGCGGATTTTAAAGTGGCTCAGGCCCTACCGGCGAAAGTTAACACACTGTATTGTTCTTCTTACCTTGTTGACGGCGCTGCGCATGGTGGTACCCTACATTACCGAGGCGGTGGTGAACAGGGTACTTCCCCAACGGGATGTTGGACTGCTTTTGCAGTTGTGCGCGGCGCTCATTTTTATGACAGCCATCCGCAGTTTGATGATGTACAAGCGGGGCATGCTGATTGAACAAGTGTCCCAGAGCGTGGTGTATGACCTGCGTACCGGGCTGTACGGCCATATGCAGGAGTTTTCCCATGGGTTTTACGATACCCATCATATCGGCGAGATCATGAGCCGCATGACCGGGGATATCGAAGGCGTACGTGTTTTCATCGTTACCGCTGTGGTGGGCGTGGTGGAAAACCTGCTAATGTTCACCCTCTCCCTGATCGGCATGAGCCTCATGTCCTGGCAGTTGACGCTGTGCATGGTTTGCTTTTGCCCTGTTGTGGCCTATGTAGCCTGGCAGCTTCACCGCAGGATACGGCCTGCCCACATGGCTGTGCGTGAGCAAAATGCCGTGCTAAACACCCGTACCCAGGAGAACATTGCCGGTGTTCGTGTTGTAAAGGCATTTGCGCGGGAGGAGCATGAAAAGCAGGCTTTTTCTGTGGACAACCAAAAGGTGCTGCAGAACAACCTGCAGGTGACCAGAATTTGGAGCACCTTCTTCCCATTGATGGACATGATCGCCAGCTTTGCCGTGCCGGTTTTGATCCTGGCCGGCTCAGCGCTTGTGATACGCGGTGACCTGCAAATCGGCACGCTGGTGGGCGCAACAGGCTTTGTGTGGATGATTATCGCTCCCATGCGGCAGGTGGCCAACTTTGTCAACGTCACCGCCAATGGGCTAGTATCCTCTGAAAAGCTGATTTATTACTTGGATTTGGGATCTACCATCCGTAGTCCGGAAAAACCACGTGATATAGGAAAACGGGCCGGAAGCGTTGATTTTGACCATGTTACCTTCAAGTATGGAGAAAAGGCAGTTCTTCATGAGATTGATTTGCATGTTCATCCCGGCCAGACAGTAGCCGTCATGGGAGCTACAGGTGCAGGAAAATCCTCTCTTGTCACACTGTTGGGAAGATATTATGATGTATCATCAGGCAGCGTAAAGGTAGATCAGGTGGATGTACGCGAGCAAAACCTGCAAGACTTGCGCAACAGCATCGGCGTGGTAATGCAGGAAACCTTCCTGTACAGTGAAACCATTGCCGACAACATCCGCTACGGCAGGCCGGATGCCACCATGGAGCAGGTGCAGGCAGCGGCCAGGGCGGCTCAGGCGGAGGAATTCATCCTTCAAATGCCGCAAGGGTATGACACTGTGGTGGGTGAACGTGGCCTGGGGCTTTCCGGCGGACAAAAGCAGCGTGTAGCGCTGGCCAGGGCCATTCTGTATGATCCTTCCATCTTGATTCTGGATGACGCAACTTCAGCCGTGGATATGGAGACGGAAGCGGAGATTCAAAACGCGCTGGGCAGCGTGCTGAAAGGGCGCACCACATTTATCATTGCCCACCGCATATCTTCCGTGCGGCGGGCGGATCAGATTGTCGTGCTTAAGGAAGGGCGCATCGCCGAACAGGGCTCCCACAAGGAGCTGCTTGCGAAAGACGGCCTGTACGCCTCCATGTACCGGGATCAGACAAGAGATTTTGTGACGGCACAAAAGGCAGGTGAGCAGCAGTGACCAGGCTTCGCAATCTGGATGACGAGGTGCTGGAGGCCCCGTTTGACCGACATCAGTTTCTGCGCATCCTTGCTTACCTGAAACCCTACAAGAAGCAGATGGCCCAGGCGCTATGCCTGATGGTTATCGCTTCCGGTACTTCCTTGCTGGGGCCGTACCTGATGAGCCGCGCCGTGGGTTTATTGGGGGAGGGGGACTATTCCAACCTGCCTTTCCTGTTTGTCGGCATGGCTTTCGCCGTGGTCATTGGCGGGCTGTGTCTTCGGGCAAGGGTACGCAAAATGGATACGTCCGGGCGCAAGGCCATTGCTGCATTAAGGCAGGATTTGTTTGACCATATCCAGGGCTTGTCCCTGCCGTTCTTTGACGGACGTTCGGCAGGCAAGATCATGGTGCGGGTCATCAACGATGTCAACAGTCTCAACGACCTGTTCACCGGCGGTATCATCAACGTGCTGGTGGACTGCTTGACATTGATCCTGTTGGTGGGGATCATGCTCTTCATCCATTGGAAGCTGACACTGGTGGCATTGTGCTCCCTGATTGTATTGTTTTTCCTGATCACCACCCTGCGCAAAAGGATGCGCAAGGCCTGGCAGATCGTGCGCGCGAAGACCAGTACCATGAACGGCTACCTGCATGAGAGCCTGGCAGGGATGCGGGTGACCCAGGCCTTTGTGCGGGAGAAGCTGAACAAGGAAATCTTCAACGAAACGAATCAGGATATCAAGAAAAGCTGGCTCAGGGCCGTGGGCATCAACAACCTGTTCTGGCCCTATATAGATACGTTAAGCGCTGTCGGCACCGCCGGGGTCTATATTGCAGGGACCATTTTCATGGGAACGGAAAGCGGTCCCCAGAGCGTGTCACTGGCGGACCTGCTGGCAATTTTGTGGTACCTGGGCCGGTTCTGGGAACCAATCAACAACCTTTCCAACTTCTATAACAGCGTGCTGGCGGCTATGGCCTCCATGGAGCGCATCTTTGAAATCATGGATACAAAGCCGCTGGTGTTTGATGTGCGGGAGGACTTGCCGGAACTGCCCGCCATCCGGGGCGAAATTGCCTTTGACCATGTATCCTTCGGCTATGATCCGGGCAACCTTGTTTTACAGGACGTATCCTTTACTGTGAAACCGGGTCAAACCGTTGCTTTGGTAGGGCCGACCGGGGCCGGGAAAAGCACGGTGGTGAGCCTGGTCAGCCGTTTTTACGACGTAACGGAGGGCACGCTGCGCATCGACGGTCACGATGTGCGGGATGTAAAACTCCACTCCCTCCGCAGACAGATGTCCGTTATGCTTCAGGACAGCTTTATTTTCAGCGGCACGATCCTGGATAACATTCGCTATGGCAGGCTGAATGCCACGGAAGAGGAAGTGATGGAGGCCGCCAAAGCCGTGCATGTTCATGACTTTATCATGAGTTTGCAAAGAGGCTACCGCACCGAGGTGAACGAGCGGGGCTCGACGCTCTCCGTGGGGCAAAAGCAACTGATTTCCTTTGCCAGGGCATTATTGAATGATCCCCGAGTTTTGATACTCGATGAAGCAACTTCCTCCATTGATACGCACACCGAGATGCTGATCCAAAAGGCGCTGGAGGTGCTGCTGAAAGGCCGTACCAGTTTTGTCATCGCCCACCGGCTGTCCACCATCCGCCGTGCGGATGTGATCATGGTGGTACAGGATCACCATATCGCCGAGGCGGGTACCCATGAAGAACTGATGGCAATTCCCGGCGGACATTACCGTGCCCTTTGTCAGGCACAGTACAGGTTTATGGAAGGCGATTAAAATACATTGCTCCCCCAGAGCAGATAATGTTTTACCATTGCTGGCCGTATATCAGGCCAGCTTTTTCTTTTTAAATACCGTTCGGCAATGCGCTTTATTGCCAAACCATTCTTTTTATTACAAATTCATAAAACCAATGATCAAAACACAAAACAACGTTGACAACCAATAACCTACCGTGTATGATGGTTTTAAGTTAAGATAAATGCATAATGGTATGGAATAATCTAAACAAAAAGCGGTCGTTAACTTCGGTATTATCTTTTGGAGGGGTTGTATGCGCAGAGGAAAATACGTGGCTGCAATCATTCTGTTGGGTTGTATGCTATGCTCTGCCGTGATGGCGGAAGGGGATTCGCCATTGTTTTGGGATGCATCCGTTCACGACCCATCCATTATCAAGGCGGACGACGGGTACTACTACATATATGGAAGCCATATGGCCGCAGCCCGCACAAAGGACCTGATACAGTGGGAAACCATTTCAACCAATGCGGAGGATGGCTGTACCCTGGTAAGGAATGTGCAGGAAGAGATGGGGGAAGCGCTCAATTGGGCGCAGACGAAAACCTTCTGGGCGCCAGATGTTCGCCAATTGAACGATGGCCGTTATTACATGTATTACTGCTGCTGCAGGGGCGACAGTCCATTAAGCGCTTTGGGTGTGGCTGTCAGCTTAAGGCCGGAAGGCCCTTTTGCAAATCTTGGCATTCTATTAAAGTCCGGCATGATGGGCAAAGGTGAAGATGGCACATGGTACAACGCTGCCATCCATCCCAATGTAGTGGACCCCAACGTGTTTTTCGACAAGGAAGGCAAGCTGTGGATGGTCTATGGCTCCTATTCCGGGGGCATCTATATCCTAGCCATGGACCCGTACACGGGCTTTCCCCTTCCCGGCCAGGGATACGGCAAAAAGTTGCTGGGCAAAAATCATAGCCGTATCGAGGGGCCGTACATCCTTTATGCCCGAGAAACGAATTACTACTATTTGTTTCTTTCCTTTGGCGGGTTGGATGTGAACGGAGCGTATAATATACGTGTCTGCCGCAGCAAGAATCCCGATGGTCCTTACGAGGACGCTTTGGGGCAGGATATGATCAGTTGCGGAGGCCCACCTGGCAGCTTTTTTGATGACAAGGCCATTGAGGGTTATGGTGTAAAGCTCATGGGTGGCTACCAATTCTTGCCGTCGGAGGGTGAACAGAACCGTATGATGCTGGCTTACCGCTCCCCCGGCCACAATTCCGCCTATTACGATGCAGAAACAGACAAGTACTTCCTTGTGTTCCACACCCGCTTTTTAGGCAAGGGAAACGCCCATAACGTTCGCGTTCATCAATTCTACTTCAATCAGGACGGATGGCCTGTGCTAAGCCCCTACCGTTATGCCGGTGAAACCATCAAGGATAGCACATATGCAGAGCAGGCAGGGGAATACAAGGTGATCAACCACCTTCGTGATATCAATGCAAAGCATCATCTGTCGGTGGAAGTATCGCTGCATCCGGACGGTACCGTGACGGGAGTACAAACGGGCACATGGAAGAGCCTTGGCGGTATGGACATGCAAATTACGCTGGACAAAGTTGTGTATACAGGTGTTTTTGCTTCGGCGTATGACAATCAACAGCGCAATTGGACCATGACATTTACCGCCCTCTCTTGCGATGGTGCTGCTTTGTGGGGCAGCAAATAGGCATCGCCCCAGAAACCGTAAAAGCTGTTTTTCACAATAGGAGGAATGATCGTATGCTGCACATCCGGAACTTGAGAGATGGCTTGCCGCTATACAGGGCGCTCAGTTCAGAAGTACGTATCTCCATTGTGGAAATGCTGTATGAGAACGGGCCAATGCGCATGTCAGCCATTTCTGAACAATTGGGTCTTACCAATGGAGCGCTGACGCCCCACATCAAGACACTGGCTGATTGCGGATTGATCACCATCGAAACGGCGGTGGGAAAGCACGGCGTTCAAAAAATATGCTGCGTCAATGAGGAAAGCATCCTGATTGACCCTGTCAGAAACGAACGCAAGCACAACGTGTACGAAACAGAAATAAGCGTAGGCCAGTACACAGCCTACGAAATATATCCTACCTGCGGTATTGCTACGCCGGAGCATATCATCGGTGAGGTGGATGACCCCAGGTACTTTGCTTCTCCGGAGCGGGTGAATGGCGGAATTTTATGGTTTGGCAGCGGCTTTG
The DNA here is from genome assembly GCA_023415145.1 of Bacillota bacterium. Taxonomy (GTDB): domain Bacteria; phylum Bacillota; class Clostridia; order Christensenellales; family Aristaeellaceae; genus JAEWAH01. Next base: position 7,255 of record JAEZLW010000180.1, read on the forward strand.
TGGAATACATGATCCCCAATTTTCTCAATGCAAACCAGCAGTTGCTGGAAATACAAATATCTCTGGAAATTTCATCTGAAGCACCAGGCAGCCAGGAGGATTGGCCCAGTGATATCTATTTCCATCTGAACGGACATGAATTGGGCTATTGGACCAGTCCCGGCGATTTCGGACGGGTGCAAGGCATCTATAATCCCCACTGGTGGTTCCGTAACTGGAATCAGCACGGAATGTACAAACTTCTGTCGGTGAATGATAACGGTACCTTTATTGACGGCAGCAAGATTTCCGATGTTACACTCAAGGATGTTGGCATTGCCCATGGCCCCAGTCTTTCCTTGCGCCTGAGTGTGCCTGAAAAAGCCAAAAACCAGGGCGGTTTGACCATCTTTGGCCGTTCCTTTGGCAACTATCACCAGGATATCAAGGTACGCATGCATTACCGGGAAACAAGCGGGCGCAAATAGTAAACTTTTTTGTTTGATTCAGAAGATGCCGGAAGGGTTTTATGAAAGATCATCGAAAATTTTGCCTTATGCTTTCATCGCAGAGGCTTGATATGGAGGAAACATATGCGAATTATCGTTCAACCCAATGTGACTGGTGCCAGGATTTCCAAGGACGTCTACGGCCACTTTTCCGAACACCTGGGCCGCTGCATCTATGGCGGCATATATGTTGGGGAGGATTCCGCCATCCCCCATATCCGCGGTATCCGCAAGGATGTTGTGGCTGCTCTGAAGCACATCAAAGCGCCCAACCTTCGCTGGCCCGGCGGCTGTTTTGCTGATGAATACCATTGGAAGGATGGTATCGGCCCCAAAGCGAACCGCAAAAAAATGATTAACAACCATTGGGGCGGCGTGGTGGAGGACAACAGCTTTGGCACCCACGAGTTTATGGATTTGTGCCAGCAGGTAGGCTGCGAACCGTATGTCAACGGCAATCTGGGCTCCGGCAGTGTTGCGGAAATGCAGGAATGGGTAGAATACATGACCTCGGGAGAGGTATCGCCCATGACGCAGCTACGCAAGCAAAATGGACAGGAAGAGCCTTGGAAGCTTCAGTTCTTTGGTGTCGGCAATGAAAACTGGGGCTGCGGCGGCAGCATGACAGCGGAATACTATGCCAACGAGTACCGCCGTTACCAAACCTATGTGCGTAACTACAGCGGCAACAAAATCTATAAAATTGCCTGCGGGGCTGGCTGCAGCCAGCAGAATCCCGCTTACGACTGGACGCAGACATTGATGGAACGGGCCGGAAACATGATGAACGGCCTGTCGCTGCATTACTATACCATTACCACTGGCGTATGGGAGGACAAGGGCAGCGCTACAGCGTATGATGAAACACTATACTATAAAACGCTGTACCAGGCGTCCTTTATGGAAACGCTTTTGAAGAACCATGGGGCCGTTATGGACAGATTCGATCCCAAAGGCCGGGTCGGCTTGATTGTGGATGAGTGGGGAACCTGGCACAATGTGGAGCCGGGTACGAATCCGGGATTCTTGTACCAGCAAAATACCATGCGTGATGCCATGGTAGCGGCCATGAACTTGAATCTGTTCAACAAGCATAGCCGCCGTGTGCGCATGGCCAACCTGGCCCAGACGGTGAATGTGCTGCAATCCCTGATTCTGACCGATGGGGAAGACATGGTATTGACGCCTACCTATCACGTATTCGACCTGTTCAAGGGGCACCAGGAAAATCTTCTGGCTCTGTCGTCAGCGGAAAATGAAACCATCGACACAGCTTACGGTGTGATGGATCGCATCAGCGAGTCCGCCTCCGTGGATGAAAATGGGAGGGTCTACGTAACTGTTGCGAACTTCCATGCAGAAAAAAGCATTCCCGTTCAAATGCGGCTGGATGGGAAATCCTATAAGCTGCAAAATGCGCAAGTGCTGGCGGATGATATCCTTGCCAAAAACACCTTTGACAACCCCGAGCGTGTGAAAATCACGATGCTTGAGAACGTGGCTATAACAGCGGAATCTCTGGGTACTGAGGTAAGCTTTGAACTGCCTGCATGCTCCGTGGCCGCACTGACCTTTGAACAGATTTAATGATAAAGGAGATTTCAGAATATGAAAAAGGCAACGATGACCCTGGACCGGGACTATGCCATCGGAACAATTGACAAAAGGCTGTACGGCAATTTTGTGGAGCATCTGGGCCGCTGTGTCTATGGCGGCATCTATGAGCCCGGACATCCCACAGCGGACAAGAACGGCTTCCGCCGGGATGTTATGGAACTGGTACGCAAGCTGGATGTTCCTGTAGTGCGTTATCCCGGCGGCAACTTCGTATCCGGCTTCAACTGGGAAGATTCCATCGGCCCAGTGGCAGAAAGGCCCAAACGGCTGGACCTTGCCTGGTTCACCACCGAGACAAACGAAGTGGGGCTGCATGAGTTTTATCACTGGGCCAAGGATGCCGGCAGCGAGGTGATGTATGCCGTCAATCTGGGCACCCGCGGCCCGGACACGGCCAGAAACATAGTGGAATACTGCAATCATCCCAAGGGTACATACTGGTCGGATTTGCGCCGCAAAAACGGCCAGGAAGACCCTATGAACATCAAACTTTGGTGCCTGGGCAATGAAATGGACGGTCCCTGGCAGATGGGGCAAAAGACTGCCTACGAATACGGCCGTGTGGCGTATGAAAGCGCCAAGATGATGAAGTGGATAGACCCCTCCATCGAGGTTGTAGCTTGCGGCTCCTCCTCCAGCCAGATGAAAACCTTTGGCGACTGGGAGCTTACCATGCTGGAGGAATGTTACGAGCATGTGGATTACGTATCCCTCCACCGCTATTACGGCAATGCTGAAAACAACACACCCGATTTTCTGGCCAGCACCATGGACCTGGACGACTTTATCAAGACGGTCGTATCCATTTGCGATTCCATCAAAGGGAAAAAGCACTCCAAAAAAAGGGTTCATCTATCTTTTGACGAATGGAATGTATGGTATCATTCCCATCAAAAGGATCAGGAACTGCATAAGCTGGACCGCTGGGGCCGTGCGCTGCCGCTGCTGGACGACATCTACAATTTTGAAGATGCGCTTTTGGTGGGTTCCATGCTTATCACATTCCTGAAGAATGCCGACCGGGTGAAGGTAGCCTGTATGGCGCAATTGGTGAATACCATCGCGCCTATCCACACCAGGGAAAACGGTGGTGCCTGGGCACAGACCATTTATTGGCCTCTTGCGCAGGCCAGCAAGTATGGCCGTGGCACTTCACTGTTGCCGGTGGTGAAATCACCTGTCTATGACGGCAAGAAGTACACGGGAGTGCCGCTTGTCGATGGTGCTGCTACCATGGATGATAGCGGGAATGTAACCCTGTTCTTTGTCAACAAGGATATGGCGGAGGACATCGAATTGTCCGTGGATTTGAGGGATTTCGGTACTTTTGCAAAGGTTACGCATTCGCTGCTCCATCATGACGATGTGAAGGCCGTCAATACCGAGGAAGACCCGGACAACGTATCTCCCAGGCAGGGCAGGGGCGGAAAGCTGGATGACGGCAGGTTCACCATTGTTTTGCCAAGACTGAGCTGGAATGTGGTTCGACTGATGAAATAATTTGAAGGAGCGAAATCATGATGGCCAAGTATGCGATCGGCATGGACTTTGGCACACTGTCCGGGCGAGCGGTGGCAGTGGAAATTGGCACCGGAAGGGAGCTTGCTTCCGCCGTGTGGCCTTACACACACGCCGTCATGGACGAAACGCTGTGGGACGGACAAAAGCTGCCCCCGGACTGGGCACTGCAATATCCCCGGGACTATATTGAGGCCATGGAAAAAACGATCCCCCAGGTGATCCGTGAGAGCGGCATCGATGCCCAGGATGTGATCGGCATCGGAATCGACTTCACCGCCTGCACCATCCTGCCAGTCAAGAAGGATGGCACCGCGCTGTGCGAACTGCCGCAATTCAAGCACAATCCGCATGCCTATGTGAAGCTGTGGAAGCATCATGCCGCGCAGGAGCATGCCAACAGGCTGAATGAGATGGCTGCAAAACGAGGCGAGGATTTTCTGCCCCGCTACGGCGGAAAGATCTCCAGCGAGTGGCTTCTGCCCAAGGTAATGCAGATTGTAGAGGAAGCACCGGAAGTTTATGACGCGGCTGACAGAATCATTGAGGCGGCCGACTGGGTGGTTTGGCAGCTCACAGGCAAGGAAACCCGCAATAGCTGCACAGCCGGATACAAGGCCATTTGGCACAAGCAAAAGGGCTATCCCGGCAAGGATTTCTTCAAGGCGCTTCATCCCAAGCTTGAAAACCTGGTGGAGGACAAGCTCTCCACCGATATATCGCCTTTGGGTCAAAAGGCAGGCGAGGTGACGGATCAGGCATCCCACTGGTGCGGGCTGAACCCCGGAACCGCTGTTGCCGTGGCCAATGTGGACGCTCATGTTTGCCTGCCGGCGGTGGGAATCGACGGGCCTGGCAAGCTGCTGGCCATTATGGGTACATCCACCTGCCATATCATGCTAGGCAACAAGGAAAAGGAAGTACCAGGCATGTGCGGCGTGGTGGAAGACGGTGTCATGCCCGGGTACTTTGGGTATGAGGCCGGGCAAAGCTGCGTGGGCGACCATTTTGCCTGGTTCGTTGACCGCTGCTGTCCGGAGGAGTACGTAAAGGCAGCCCGTGAAAAGGGCATAGACATTCATGTTTACCTTACCGAAAAGGCGAAAGACCTGAAGGTGGGGGAAAGCGGGCTCGTTGCGCTGGATTGGTGGAACGGCAACCGTTCCGTGCTGGTGGATGTGGACCTCACCGGTCTGATGGTTGGCATGACGCTGCTGACCAAACCCGAGGAAATATACCGTGCCCTCATCGAGGCCACAGCCTACGGTACACGCATGATTGTGGAGAATTTTCAAAACAGCGGCGTGCCGGTAGAGGAACTGTACGCTTCCGGCGGTATCAGTCAAAAGAATGCCATGGCGATGCAGATTTATGCCGATGTACTGAACATGCCTGTTCGCATTGCCGCCTCCAAGCAGGGCCCTGCGCTGGGCAGCGCCATCTTTGCCGCTGTGGCTGCGGGCAAGGCGGCAGGCGGGTATGACGATGTGTTTGAGGCCACCCGAGACATGGGCAAGGTGAAGGATACGGTGTACCGCCCCATCCCAGAAAACGTTGCCGTGTACAACAAGCTGTATGATGAATACCATATTCTCCATGATTTCTTCGGCCGCGGCGGAAACGACGTGATGAAGCGCCTCAAAGCACTGCGCAAGGAAGTAACTGGGGTATAATCAACGGATAGTATTTGCGGGCAGGGGGGGGTTTTAAAAAAGCCGGCCTTCCCCCCCCCCAACCTGAAAAAA
>JAEZLW010000148.1 GCA_023415145.1 Bacillota bacterium
GTGAAGAATAGTGCTGCTTCTTTCCTTGTATATGGGAAAATGATACGCTTGAAGGGCCGATGATGAAACATATCTCCTCATAGGGTGAAAGATGGCCGGAAACAAAGTATTCAAGGCTTTGCAAATGTGTTAAAATAAGCGTAGGCTAGGTGCAAAGCGGCTGGCCGGATACGGAGGAACGTTCATGACTTTGAAAAAGAGAAAAACGAAGATTGTCTGCACTTTGGGGCCGGCAGCGGTAACGGGCGACAACCTGCGAAACATTATACTGGCGGGGATGGAAGTGGCCCGGATCAACTTTTCCCACGACACCCACGAAAACCATCTGAAGCGTTTTGAGCAGTTGAAGGCCTTGCGGGAAGAACTGAATTTGCCCATCGCCACCATGCTGGACACCAAAGGGCCGGAAATTCGCCTGGGTGATTTTGCATCAGACCGGGTTACGCTCAAAACCGGCCAGGAGTTCACGCTCACCATAAGGGACGAGCCGGGGGATGAGCACCACGTATCCATCACCTACAAGGATTTGCCCAAGGACATCTCCGCCGGAAGCACCATCCTCATCGATGACGGGCTGGTGGAACTGACGGTTCTTTCAGTGACCAATGAGGACATCCGCTGCCGGGTGGAAAACGGTGGTGTCATCTCCAATAAAAAAGGCGTGAATGTACCCAATGCATCTTTATCGATGCCCTTTTTGAGCCAAAAGGACAGGGACGATATCCTTTTTGGCATCAAACATGGCTTTGATTTTGTGGCCGCCTCCTTTACCCGCTGCGCAAAGGATATACTCGAGATTCGGGAAATTTTCAGCCGTGAGGGCTGCTCCACCATGAACATCATCGCCAAGATCGAAAACATGCAGGGCGTGCAGAACATTGATGAAATCATTGCCGTTTCCGACGGCATCATGGTAGCCAGGGGCGACATGGGCGTAGAAATCCCCCTGGAGGAAGTGCCTGTGCTGCAAAAGATGATCATCCGCAAGGTGTATTCCGCCGGCAAGCAGGTGATCACCGCCACACAGATGCTGGATTCCATGATGAAGAATCCGCGCCCCACCAGGGCGGAAGCCACCGACGTGGCCAACGCCATCTACGACGGCACCAGTGCCATCATGCTGTCCGGCGAAACTGCGGCAGGCCTTTATCCCGTGGAGTCAGTAAAGACCATGGCCCGCATCGCCCTGCGCGCGGAGGCGGATATCAATTATGTCAAGCGGTTCAAGGAGAGGCCGGGGAATGAAAATCCCGATATCACGGGCGCCATTTCCCACGCTACCTGCACATCTGCCCATGATCTCAATGCCGCCGCCATCATCACCGTCACAAAATCCGGGCGCACCGCCCGCATGATTTCCAAATACCGGCCCAACTGTCCCATACTGGGCTGCACCACATCACCTTCCGTGTACAGGCAATTGAACCTCTCCTGGGGCGTAACGCCGCTATTGATCGGGGAGGAAAGCAATACAGATGATCTGATCGAACACGCCGTGGAAGCAGGGGAAAAGGCCGGGCTTTTGCATTCCGGAGAGCTGGTGGTGATCACAGCCGGTGTGCCCCTTGGCATTTCAGGCACCACCAATCTGATGAAGGTTCAGGTGGTAGGCCATATTCTGGTGACTGGAAGAGGCGCCACAAGCCGGGCAGCCTGCGCCAAACTTTGTGTGTGCCGAAGCGAAAAAGAAGCGTTTGAAACCTTCCAGGATGGGGATATCCTGGTCATATCCCAGACCAGCAACGCACTTTTGCCCCTGGTTAGAAAAGCTTCCGGCCTCATACTGGAGGAGGAGAATTTAAGCGGTCATGGTGCTGTGGCAGGCATGAGCCTGGATATACCGGTCATCATCGGGGCAAAAAATGCTACACAAATACTAAAAAGCGGCTCCGTTGTCACATTGGACGCCATCCGTGGCGTGGTAAGCTGCGAGCCTGAAAAAAGAAAATAGGCCATACCGCAGGCTGCCGGTAAAGCTGCCTGCGTCTTTTTTGCCCAGTCATCATTTCCTGATTTCACTCATAATGTGAAGCGGGAATATTGTTGGGTTAGCCATTGTTAATGACAAATGCCTTGCCAATATCCTGCTGCTTGTGACCGTATCCGTGATTGAACAAAAAAGTATAAAAAACCGCATGGAGACTATTGACAAGGCGAGTTAGCGGTAGTAAACTTATGATGCGGTTGAAAGTTAGTTGTGCCTAACGTTCCGGCCGCCCTTCTGACACAGAAGGATATTACTGTGGGTCCCGGCCAGGGTCTACGATCCAGATACAAACGCAAATCCAGTGGACGCAAGGAGGCTTTCTGATGGAAGCGAAACCCCGTACTTTAAAGGATGCACGGATTGGCGAAACCGTCACCGTGCTGAAGTTCACAGGTGAAGGCAGGGTCAAGCGCCGCATGATGGACATGGGCATCACCAAGGGAACCAGAATATTGATCCGTAAATTGGCACCGCTGGGCGATCCCATGGAGATCAATCTTAGGGGATATGAGCTTTCCATCCGCAAGTCAGAAGCCGAAAAAATTCTGTTGGCGTAAGCGCCCGGCTCTTTTTTATCGCCATACGTTAGCACATGCTAACTTCTGGAAAGGACGTGATTCCATTGGCCGAAATAAAAATCGCCCTGGCCGGAAACCCCAACAGTGGTAAAACCACCATGTTCAACGACCTCACCGGCTCCAGCCAGTACGTAGGCAATTGGCCGGGCGTAACAGTTGAGAAAAAAGAAGGCCGTCTGAAAGGCCATAAAAATGTCCTGATACAGGACTTGCCCGGCATCTACTCCCTCTCGCCCTATTCAATGGAGGAAGTCGTCAGCCGGACTTATATTTTGGATGAAAAGCCTGATGCGCTTTTAAATCTGGTGGATGCCAGCAACCTCGAGCGGAACCTGTACCTCACCACACAGCTGAAGGAAACGGGCATACCCATGGTGATCGCCCTGAACATGATGGACCTGGTGAACAAAAGGGGTGACAGGATCAATACCGACAAGCTGTCCTCCGCCTTGGGATGCCCCGTGGTGGAAACCTCCGCATTAAAAAGCACCGGCTCCAAAGAGGCGGCGGAAAAGGCACTGGAGGTGGCAAAGCAAAAAATACCGCAAGCATCATTGCACCGCTTCAGCATGAATGTGGAAAAGGCGCTGGAGGAGATTTCATCCCTGCTATCTTCCAAGGTCCCCGGCGAGCAAGTGCGTTTTTTTTCTGTGAAGGCTTTTGAGCGGGATCAAAAAGTGCTGGAGAGATTGAATCTTTCTGTTAAGGAAACAGAAAGACTGGAAAGCATCATCGCCCGCGTGGAAGCGCAGGAGGATGAGGACAGCGAAAGCATCATCACCAACCAGAGGTATCAGTATATTGACGGGCTGATGAAAAAGGTGATGCAAAAGAAAAATCTGGGCGGCCTTACCGTCAGCGACAAAATCGACAAGGTGGTCACCAACCGCATCCTGGCGCTGCCCATCTTCGCAATGGTCATGTGGCTGGTGTACTATATCTCCATTCAAACCATCGGTGCCTTAGGTTCCGGCTGGGTGAACGATACACTGTTCGGAGAAATCGTGCCAAATGCGGTGGGCGGCTTTTTGAGTTCCATCGGTACTGCCGATTGGCTGCAAAGCCTGATACTGGACGGCATCATCGCCGGGGTTGGCGCGGTGCTGGGCTTCCTGCCCCAGATGATGGTTTTGTTTCTTTGCCTGGCCATATTGGAGGACAGCGGTTACATGGCCCGTATCGCCTTCATCATGGACCGCATTTTCCGCAAGTTCGGCCTTTCCGGCAAATCCTTCATCCCCATCCTGGTCAGCGCAGGCTGCGGCGTGCCCGGCATCATGGCCAGCCGCACCATTGAAAACGAGAAGGACCGGCGGATGACCGTGATGGTCACCACCTTTATCCCTTGCAGCGCCAAACTGCCCATCATCGCCCTGATCGCAGGCGCGCTGTTTCCCAATAGCACCTGGGTAGGTCCCTCCGCCTACTTTCTGGGAATTTCGGCAATTGTGGTTTCCGGCATCATCCTGAAAAAGACAAAGCTGTTTACGGGTGACCCATCGCCTTTTGTCATGGAGCTGCCGGCCTACCACATGCCCCAGGTGAAAGGCCTCATCATACATGTGTGGGACCGCAGCAAGCATTTCATCCTGAAGGCCGGTACCATCATCTTCGTATCCAGCGCAATCATCTGGTTCCTGTCCAGCTTTAGCTTCCGCATGGAAATGGTGGAGCAGAAAGACAGCATCCTGGCTGCCCTTGGCAGCCTGATCGCACCCGTATTCGCACCCCTGGGCTTTGGAAACTGGCAGTCTGCCGTGGCTACCATTGTGGGCCTGACCGCCAAGGAAAACGTGGTGGGCACCTTGGGAATCCTTTATGGTGCAGCGGAAGTAGCCGAGGACGGCGCGGAAATATGGCTGCAATTGCAATCGGCCTTCACCCAGGTGACCGCCTATTCCTTCCTGGTGTTCAACCTTTTATGTGCCCCCTGCTTTGCGGCCATCGGCGCTATCCGCAGGGAAATGGCCAGCGCCAAATGGACATGGATCGCCATCGGTTATCAGACCCTGCTGGCTTATACCGTCGCTTTCCTGGTGACGCAATTGGGCAACTTCATCATTATGGGTGCTCCCTTTGGCATCGGGCAGGGCGTAGCCGTCCTCCTGATAGGCTGGATCCTCTGGCTTCTTACGCGAAACACTCACTCCAAAGCGGACCGTACCGCATATCCCGCCGGCACAAACGCTTGATTTCTCCCGAAAGGGGCTGATGTAATGGGCACCATCCTGGTAGCCGCCGCCGTTTTCGCCGCGCTGGGCTACACCGTATTCCACATGATCCGCAACAAGAAAAAAGGGAACGCCTGCATAGGCTGTCCCTCCAGCGGAAACTGCACCGCATGCGGCAGTAAAACAGCACGCTGACAGAAAAATTGCTCTGTGTAAATGCGAAGTTTGATTGAATGAACAGCCTTTCGAGCAGGCAAAACGAAGACAGGCACTTCGGATAACGGAAGTGCCTGTTTTGCATAATTGACTCCTGCATAAAACCATCCCCGCCTGCGCAAACGGATCAATTGGAATTTGTCTTTCCTTTTATTGCGGCAGTTTTACATCACTTCACTCAGTTTCTCGACGATACAACCCTTGCTCGCATAATATTGTAGCATCTCGTCGATCTTTCTTTTATCATAACTGGTAATACAATCAGACAGAACGTGAACGATGTAGCCTTCTTTAGCCATATTGTAGCAGGTGGATTTTACACAGGCTATGGCATCCGCACCGGTAATGTAGAATTCTCCGATTTCGTTATCCCTTACAAAAGCAGCAAGTCCTTCGCAAGTTAATGCATTACCCTTGGTTTTTGTGAATATGTTATCGGATACGATTTTCATATCCGGAACCAATTCTGCACCACGTGTGCCGGGCTTAAAGGTTCTTGTACCGTCAGATAAATTATTATGCTGAATATAAACCACATGAATGTTATGAGCAACAGCCCAATCAATAGCGGTGTTGATATTCCCGATGATTTCCTTGTAATTCTTTGTAATGTCGTTTTGAATGTCGATAACGACGAATGCTTTGTTCTGCATCGTTCTTCCTCCTTAATTCTTGTTTGTCTACTCGCTGGTTTCGAAAATTCCTATATAGTTCCGCATAAATGGGTCGGTTTTTTTGTTTAGTTCGATTCCTTTTTTACACAGGATACCATTTCATAATCCATGTCGATCTCCCGGCCTTCCAATCCCCGGACGGAACACTCGCATTCGCCGGTTTGATTGTCATACGGGTCGATGCGCAGGTGCTTCTTGGGCTCATCAAAATCCGCCTGATAGGCGGAATTGGCCGCCATCCGGTAGGGATCCAGATTCCCGAAGTAAAAATCCCAGCGCTCCATGTTGCCCTTGCGCCAGGCCGCGCCGCCATAGGAGCAATCGCAAAACAGCCAGCCCCAGGGCCTTACATAAAACTGCGCCCAGTCATGGCTGCCGATGGATGTGGGCTCGGCAGCAAGCCCTGACTGCCACCTGGCCGGGATGCCCGCGGCTCGGCAAAGGGTAATGAACAGCAGCGCTTGAAGCCCGCAGTCGCCTTTTAAAATTGACAGACACGTATTCCACATGATTTTCCAGGGTGAGATAGGAACGCACAAAGGAATAGGTCACCTTCGTGGTGACAAAATCGTAGATTTTCCGGGCCTTTTGCAGGGGATTTTCTTCCCCGTTGATGATCTCCTCCACCAGGGATTTGATATAAGGCGTAAACACGATATGGGGAGGAAGCTCACCCAAATCATCGGAAGCAGGATCAGGGCAGCGGGGATATACGGGCTCTTGCGACTGCGGCGGCTTTGTAAGGTCCACGTACCGCATGGCGGATTCATAGGCATATTCAATGACAAAAGGTTGATTCTCCGCCAATTGTACTTCAAAGCATACGGTGCGCTGGGGATGGTTTTCCGGTGATACAGAGAGGGGAGAAGGGAAGCATGAGAGCAGCTCCACTTTTCCCGTCTGGGCCGATACAATTGGCAAAGGCAGGTGCACGCAATAGATCTCCCCGGGCACGAACGCTTCCTCTTCGATTTTGAACGTGCCACGGATGTGGAACCTGTACGTCAACGACCCTTTTTCCTTCATCTCCCGAATGGCTTCATCCAGAATCGGGCTGCACGGCGAAAGCGGGACGCCTGCACGGCGGGCAATGTCGGGGTTCACCTTGAGTAGGGTTCGGTGGAAACGAACGAAGTAGCGCTTTTCCCCATCCGCATATAAAAAATCAATCCAATTGTTTCTTTCCAGTTCGTCGAGCTCTTCCTCCGTAAAATCAGGAATCAAACCCCGCATCAGGGCCAGGGCCTTTTCCCTGCTGTGGGGATATTCCCTTACCATCCGGGGCAAAATCGCCAGCTCCCATTCCAAACGGCTGCGCAAAAGCGCAGGCAGGTTCATTTTCAACCGTGCCGATATGGCCTCAAGAGCACCCTTTGTATCTCCAGCCCATTTCTTTTTTAAGATATCCTCCGGCAACGAGATTTGCAGGGAGGCTAAACTTTCGCTCATACGCTTTTCCTTCCGCCGTTCATCCGGCCTTCGTTTTCCTGATTGTACCACATTTTTAGCTTGACTTCCGGATGCGATAATTTTTTTTCTCGCCCTGTTTAACAATTATATAAAAGAGGGTACAATAGAAAAGAATCATATCAACATACAAGGGGGAAAACACGATGCATTTTTTTGTTTGTAAGGAATGTGGAAACCTGATGGGATCATTGCACTTCTCCGGCGCGCCCATGACCTGTTGTGACCAGGAAATGAAGGAGCTTACCCCGAACACATCAGACGGTGCAAAGGAAAAGCACGTGCCCTCGGTAACAGTGGAAGACGGCCTTGTAACGGTGGAAATTGGTTCCGTACCCCATCCCATGACGGATGCCCATTACATTGCCTGGATCTATCTGCAAACAGAAAAAGGCGGCCAACGCAAAAATTTGAAACCCGGCGAAGAGCCCAAGGCAGTTTTTGCCCTGCATGACGATAAGGCAGTGGCAGCTTACGAATACTGCAACCTCCACGGCCTTTGGAAAAAGGAACTGTAAGAATAAATCTATCGGCAAAAGGCATGGTTTCGTCTTTTTAAATGCGAAGTTCATGCCTTTTTTATTTTGCCAATACACCCTGTTCCCCTTCCATACAATGCTTGAACAGAATCGGTGTAATGTCAGGATATGTTAAGTGTTCCGGCAAGGATTCAAACAGCGCTGTTTCCGCCATCTCGCTATCCGGCAGCGGTTCCAGTGTTTCTATCCTGGCCAGGAAAGCCATGCCGCCTGCGTGGGAATCATCCTACCCCGCATAATAATCGCACAAGGGAAAAAGCATATAAAGCTGAGCCCCGGATTCATCAAAAAGCTCCCGGCAGGCGGCCATGTACTGCGTTTCACCCGGCTCGATGTGCCCTCCCTGGGTCTCCCAGGTCATCCGCTGCCTGTGCCTTACGAAAAGCCATTTACCCTCATACTGTGAAAGCACTGCCACGTACTTGTATTCCTTCAGCGAGTTCAATGGACAAAGAACGCATTTCATCTTTTGCCGCACCTCATGACGCATTATACCACAGTTATCCTTGCACAACGCTCTGTCAAACGGTTTTTTGTTTGATTTTCCCTGGGAGAACTGGTATACTGACAGAAAGATATCAAGGAGGAGTTGCCGGTGAAAAAGAGCATACTCAACAGCGATACGTTCAGCCCGCTGTACCGACAGCTCATACAGCGCATCAAAAACGATATTGCCTCCGGCGTGTACCCGGTGCATGGCCGCATTCCCTCTGAGCAGGAGTTGTGCGACACCTATCAGGTTAGCCGCGTCACGGTTCGAAAAGCGCTTTTGGACCTTACGAAGGATGGGCTGCTCATCCGCCACCAGGGTAAGGGTACTTTTGTGGCGGTGCCGCGGATACAGCGTGATTTGAAACAAATCACCAGCTTTCATACCGCCTGCCGCATCATGGGCTGCCACGCCGGCACCCGGCTTAACCACCTGCATTGGCAGCATGCCACCCCGGAAGATGTGGAAAACTTGCACGTAGAGCCGGGTGAAATGGTACTGGAAATTTGCCGGCTGCGATTTGCGGACAATCTTCCCGTGATGCTGGAAACCAACCGCTTCCCCGCTGCTTTTTCCTACCTTGCGCAGGAGGATCTGACCCAGTCGCTGTATGATATTCTATTGCGCCATGGGGCGGAACCCAATAACGCGGTGCATGACATTGCTTTGAGCCATGCGTCCCCTGCCCAGGCAAAACTGCTGGAGGTAGAGCCCGGCACAGCGCTGTTGCTGCTCAATGAATGCGTATACGATTTAAGCGGAGCGGTCATCCATACCTCCAGCCAGCTGATCCGGGGGGACAGGTTCACCTTCCGAATCTGAATGCAGCATACAATCGATATCCGTTTTGAAAAGGAGGCATCCCTCTCTTTTTCAAACAAGAAATGAGGAGATTTCCCTGAGCTCATCAAAATTCGCCATTTTTGTAGACCTGGAAAACTGCGGCGCAAAGGTGGCAACGCTCAACAACATACTGGAAAAAGTGAAGATTCGCGGCGACATACTGCTGGGCAAGGTATACGGATATACCGACAGGTTCAGCGATATGAAAGAAGTGCTCTTAAGCAACACTTTTACGGTGGTTCCTTCCCTTCGATACGGCTATGCCCAAAAAAATAATGCCGATATCCTGCTGGTGATCGATGCCCTGGAGGTAGCCTACACCAATCCATTGATCGACAGCTTCTGTATTGTTTCCGGCGACAGCGATTATACGCCGCTGGTAGGCAAGCTCAAAAGCATGGGCAAGTTTGTGCTTGGCATATCCCGCAGCGAGGTGGCCAGTACCATCTTTATCAACGCCTGCAATGAGTTTCAATTTCTGGAAAGCGTGGGTGGCCGCGCTGGCATACAGGCCACAAAGAAAACCGCCTCTTCCGATCCTTTGGACGAAGCGGAGTTGAACAAGTTGATCGAGGGCATCTTTGAGGAGCAGACCGATGAGGATGAAATTTACGCCAGTGAGTTGAAGGGCATCCTTTTGCGCCTGCGCCCGGATTTTAACGAAAAATCTTATGGTTGCGCAACCTTTGGCAAGCTGCTCACCAAATTGAGCCAGAAATACGGTTCCATCCATATTAAGAACGACAATTTCAATGTCATGGTGAGTTTGTCCACCAAAGAAGTGGCTGCCACGCCCCAGCTCACCAAGGAAAGCTGGAAGGAAGCCTTCAAAAACCAGCTCAACCGCTACAAGGAAGACGGTTTTGACCGCATCAACCCCAGCATATTGAAGGCGGATATACAAGCTTCCTTTCCCGATTTCAGCGAGCGCTCCATCGGCTTCAAACGCTTCAGTGATGTTTTAAAGCAACTGGAAAAGGATGGTATTCTTGTTCTGGAAATGGATGAGCAAAAGACAATGCTCATCAAAGTCGTGTAAATTTTGTTTTTTGCGGATAATGTGTGCATATCCGAGGAAAACAAAGCATACATATAGAGTTTGCCTTGTCTTTTCCTTCCACATCCGCCCCTTCACAGCCTGTGGACAGGGGGGAAAAGCACAAAGAAACATAGCGGTTTTTAATTTATGGAAAGACATCTTCCTCAAAAAGCACACTTTTCTTTCACGATGCGCCCAAAAGCCAGGAAGGAAAAGGCGCACATAAATAGAATTCTTTTGCCGTTATGGCTTGTCCCCTTTTTTTCCGAGACAAACCGAGGTTTTTCCACAAAAAAGGCAGTACGGTTTCTTATCAGGGACAAGCGCTTGCGGGGTTATCCACCCTATCCACATGTCCTACGGCTACTACGGTATATATACACTACATCAACTTAAGCAAAAGGGGGATTCCCATGCGTTTTATATGCGGTACATCAGAACTGCTGGAAGGCCTCAACAACGCGACCCGGGCTTTGGCCATCCGTCCAGCCAAACCGATTCTGGAAGGTGTTTTTCTTGAAACAACGGAAGATGGCTTGTTTTTAACATGCACCGACGGCAACCTGACCATCAAAAGCCAGGTGAATGCCCAGGTAGCCCAGGAGGGACAGGTGGTTCTCCCGGGTAAACTGTTAACGGAATTGGTACGCAAGCTGCCCGGCGGCGAGGTTGAAATTTCCGTGAACGAAAAAATGGCGGCATCCATCCGATGCATGTCCAGCCGGGCCACGCTCTCGGGCATGTCTCCTGTTGATTTTCCGCCCATCAAAACCATAGAAGACGGAAACAGCATCTCCTTGCCTCAAAAGAACCTGAAAGAAATGATCAGCAAGGTGATTTTCGCCATCGCCACCGACGAAAGCCGTCAAATTCTTACCGGCTGCTTGCTGGAAGTAACCCGGGAGGAGGCCCGGCTGGTCGGGTTGGATGGTTTCCGCCTGGCGTTGCAGCGAATCCACGGCAACTTCCTGTTACCACAGGGTAAGGAAGTAATGGATGCTATCATACCTGGCCGGGTATTGGGTGAGTTGGGCAAGATACTTCACGATGAGGATAAGCCTGTTTTGTTCACCATAGACAGAACACATTTGAAGGTGGCAGTTGGCAAAACCGAGCTGACCACCGTACTCTTGGCCGGGGAATATATCAACTACAAGCAGATTTTGCCTGGCGACTGGCAGACCCGTGTGCAAGCCAACCGCCAAACATTGGCCAATGCCATCGAGCGTGCCAGTCTCATGGCCAGGGAAGGAAAGAACAACCTCATACGCATGCATATTGATGGCAATACCATGGTCATCACCAGCAATGCGGAACTGGGCGATGTACTGGAGGAACTGGATATCCTGCTGGAAGGAAAAAGCCTTGACATCGCTTTCAATGCCCACTACATCAGCGATGTGATCAAGAACATAGGCGAAGAAGAGCTATCCTTGCGCTTCAACAGCAACGTTTCCCCCTGCGTCATCTGCCCGCCGGAGGGAGATCAATACATTTACCTTGTATTGCCTGTGCGGGTATTCAACTAGGGGGCACCGCCCCCTAGACCCCCGTTCAAGGGATAAAATCCCTTGAAAATCCCCTTGTTAGTTTATACTTCTTCAATTTGTGCTATATGTTTGACTGATTTCCAGGGATGCATTGAAGGCTCCGAAGCCGAAGCGCCGCCTGTGGCGGATGAAGCTAGGCGGAGGAGGCTGGCGAAACGGGTTCCGAAGCTGAGCGCCGCCAGTGGCGGATGAAGCGATGCGGAGGAAGCGAGCGAAACGAGCAGCGCAAGCGGTAGCGAAGCGGTGCGACGATTGAGCCGCC
>JAEZLW010000207.1 GCA_023415145.1 Bacillota bacterium
GTCGCGGATGGTGCCGCTGAACAGGTGGGGATGCTGGAGCACATAACCCAGGTTGCTTTGCAGACATAGCTGGCTGCGCTTGCGGTAGTCTACTCCATCAATGAGGATGCTTCCCGCCGTAGGTTCATAAAACCGGCAGACAAGGTTAACGATGGTGCTTTTTCCGCTGCCCGTTTCACCTACTAAGGCGATGGTTTGCCCGGCCTTGACGCGCAGATTGAAGTTCTTCAACACTTGCTCGCCGTCCTTGTAGCGGAAGGACACGTTTTGAAATTCAATATTGCCCTTCAAAGCGGGCCAGTTCTCCCGCTTGGGATGGAAATTGTCGCCGAATTTTTTGACGACTTCGGGGGTATCCACGATGTCCGGTTCCGTTTCCAGCAGCGTGACCACCCGCTCCGCCGCGGCTTGGGCGCTTTGCAGTTCGGCAAAAATCCTTGCGATATCACGGATGGGCTGGAAAAACTGAATGGTATAATTGACGAACACTTGCACGGTGCCCAGCGTCATGGCACCGGTGAACACATCATAGCCGCCTTTCCACAAGGCATATGCGGTGGCCAGGGAGCCCAGTGAAACGACGATGGGCAGGTACAGCGCGGACAAGGAGGCGGCGCGGACGGAGCTGACCCGCATCTGCGTCGTCAGTTCCTGGAATTCCTTGGTGTTCATGTCCTCCCGCACCAGCGTTTTGGTGGTCTTGGCACCCATGATGCCTTCGTTGAAGGCGCCGGTGATTTGACTGTTGGTTTTGCGTACCTGCCGGTAGGAGGCCAGTATTTTCTGCTGGAATTTCCAACTGATGAAGGCAAGCGGCGGGATTACCAGCATAACGATCAGCGCCAGCTTCCAGTTCAGGATGAACATTTGGATGCCGCACATGGACAAAAAGACCGTGCCCCAGCCCAGATCCAGCAGCGACCAGCCGATGGTGTCCGACAATCGCTGGGTATCGGAGGTCATACGGGTCATCAGGTAACCTACCGGCATGGTGTCATAGTAGGAAAAGGGTAGCTCCTGCAGTTTGCGGAAGCCCAGCTTGCGAATCAGGTAGCATACGCCTGATTCCACCCTGCCGCAGTTGAGTAAAAAGATAAATACCGATACAACCTGCAAAAGCATAAGGCCTACGTACAGGGCTATGAACCAAGGCAGATTTTGTGTTTCCTGCTTGCCGATGATGTGGTCGATGGCATAGGCGGTCATACGGGGGAAGATTACATCGACAGTGGCACAGATGGCCATGAAAAATCCGATACGGACAAGGTTTTTGTGATAGGGCTTTGCATAGTGAAGCAGCTTTTTCCAGAGCTTTATGTCAAACTGCTTGGTATAATCCATCTCCTCCTGAAACTGCATATCACATCACCTCGGCTTTCACTTTGGCCTGGCTCAATGTAAATTCCTCTTCCAGGGCCGTTTGAATCTGATTGATACGCTGGTATAGCCCGGGGCGAGCGCAAAGCTCCTGATGGGTGCCCTGATCCACCACGCGACCCTGGTCCAGCACCAGGATATGGTCGGCCTCGCTTAATGTGGTGATCCTGTGGCTGATGATGATGGTGGTGGTTTTGCGGGAACGGTTTTTTAAAGCGTTTCGTATTTGCATGTCAGTTTCTGTGTCTACGGCTGAAAGGGAATCGTCGAAGATCAAAATATCATTGTCCTTCATCAGCGTTCGGGCGATGGCGATGCGCTGCTTTTGCCCGCCGGACAGTGTGACGCCCCGCTCGCCTACCAGCGTGTCGTATCCCTTTTCGCTCTCCTGAATGAAGCCATGAGCGCAGGCGGCTGCCGCAACACTTTCAATATCTTCCTGGGAGGGCGAAGGCATTGCGATGCCCACGTTCTCGCGAATCGATTTGCTGAACAGGAAGGGTTCCTGCAATACAAGGCCTACACGGCTGCGCAGATACTTGCGGTCGATTTTGTTGATGGAAACGCCGCCGATTGAGATGCTGCCGGACTGGGGCTCAAACAGCCGCTGCAATAGGTGGACGAGGGTGCTTTTACCGCTGCCTGTGCTGCCCAGGATGGCCACAGTCTGGCCTGCCTTGATGGTGCAGTCAAGATGATTAAGGATTGGCCGTGTTTCTTCATAGCCAAAGACCACATCGTCAAACACGATGTCCCCGTCAAGGGCTGGGCGAAGGGCATCAGGCTCAGGTGCTTCCTCGGGATTGTTGAGAATCTCCCGAATGCGGTTCATGGAGACTTTTGTTTTGCCGGCATCGCTCAATATACGGCCAAGCTGGCGCACCGGGAATAAAAGCATACCCACAAAGCTTGTGAATACAATCATTGTACCCACGGTGATAATGCCCTGGACTGCATAGAAAATGCACAATAGCAGCGTCGCCATGATTTGGAGCATACTGAGCAGATCGGCGGAACTCCAGTAGACGGCAAGCATCCGGATGAGCTTGTACACCTTGCCCCGGTAATCATCGCTGGCCAAATCAAATTTCTCCACCTCGTACTGCTGGCGGCCAAAGGCACGAACCACCCGCACGCCTGTAAGGTTCTCCTGGAGCACGGCACTCATTTTGCCTTCGCTCTCATCTGCATGCTTAAAGTGGGACGTAATCTTTTTGAAGAAGATGAATGCCGTGAGAAACAAAACGGGTATCATCACCATGCTGTACAGTGTGATTTCTGGATTGCGGTTCCAGAGTATGGAAAAAGCCATGCCAAGCATCAGTACGGTGTTCACTGCTTCCACCAATTGAACCGAGAGAAAGCGCCGCACCGTTTCCACATCGCTGGTGCAGCGCTGGATCAAATCGCCTGTCTCCGCTTTCACATGGAAGGAGAAGGGCAGGTGCTGCAGATGGGTATACAGCCTGTCGCGCAGTGTCAAGGCGATATTTTCGCTGGCTACGGCGGACCAGCGGCCTTTGCAGTATGTAAAAACACCGTTAACAACGTTCAACGATACCAGTATAAGCCCCACGACCCATAGATTGCGAACAAGATATTCCCGGCCACCCAGGGCAGCGGAAAATCCATGCAAAAAAGCAGGCAGGCTGCTGGGAGCAGTACCCAGAATGCTGTCTACTGTCTCTGCCAGCAAAAGCGGTGTGATAAAGTTGATAAATACGGAAAATACAGTACACACAACGGCGCCAAGATAGGTCCACGTATTGGCGGCCACAAGGTGAAAAAGGAGGCGGCTGTGTTTGTTTTGCATAAAACATCTCCTCTCGGCGGAAAAAAGCCATCG
The DNA here is from genome assembly GCA_023415145.1 of Bacillota bacterium. GTDB lineage: Bacteria > Bacillota > Clostridia > Christensenellales > Aristaeellaceae > JAEWAH01. Next base: position 3,224 of record JAEZLW010000207.1, read on the forward strand.
GCATGACCACAGCCGACGGCGCTTTCACACAACAAATAAGGAAAAGGCAAATGCTTGTGTGATCACGTTCGTATAAAGCCGTGTGCGTTGAATGAAGAATGCGCCCATGCTGATAACCATCCGGAGAATTCTTCGCTGCATCCATGGAGGATTCACTAGACATGAAAATTTGACTGCAAAATGTAGTATACATGAAAATGGATGAAAAAGTCAATTGCTTCCGTGTGTAAAAAGAATAATAGAAATGTATATGCCAAAAGAGAACGACGGCGCAACATATTGAGATGACTCAGTCGTTTTTTGGATATTTTTTTGCAGGATTTGTTTCATAATGGTCAATTTCTATTGATTTTTCCGCAATGAAAAAGTAGAATATAGAGAAACGGAAATAATGTACAGGGTGGAGAGGATGGAGGCCCATGGCGAAGCGGATCTTGCTGGTAGACGATGAACCCCTCATTCTCAAGGGGTTGCGTTATACTCTGGAGCAGGAGGGCTATGAAACGGATTCAGCCGCCGACGGCGAAGAAGCAATCTCAAAATTCTTCTCCGGCGACTTCGACCTGGTTCTGCTGGATGTGATGCTGCCCAAGCTGGATGGCATCGCCGTATGCCAGCGTATCCGGGAATATTCCAGCGTTCCCATCATCATGCTCACCGCCAAGGGCGAGGATATGGACAAGATCCTCGGCCTGGAATACGGTGCCGACGATTATATGACAAAACCCTTCAATATTCTGGAGGTGAAGGCCAGGATCAAAACGATCCTGCGCCGTGCCAGCCACTTGACCGGAGCGGAGGAGAAGAAGGTCATCCGTGTACGGGACATGGAAGTCAATGTGGTGAACCGCACCGTGACACTGGGCGGAAAGGAAGTCAAGCTTACCGCCAAGGAATTTGATCTGCTGCAGCTCTTTATCAACAACCGGGGCAAGGTATTCAGCAGGGAAGCAATGCTGGAAACGGTGTGGAAATACGATTATACGGGCGATGCCCGCACGGTGGATGTGCA
>JAEZLW010000210.1 GCA_023415145.1 Bacillota bacterium
GCTGGGAGTGGATCAACCCCCAGTCCTGTCTGCGTCCTGTCCATTTCTTCGTGATATCCATCATTGCCAGATACAGCATTTTCAGCAGGCTGTCGTCTGTGGGGAAGACCGATTTGGATTTGGTCACCTTGCGAAGCTGGCGGTTGAAACCCTCAATGGCGTTAGTGGTATAGATAATATTCCGTACCTCGCCTGGATACTTGAAATAGGTGCTGAGGCCCGCCCAGTTTGCCCGCCAGGACTGCACGGTCTTGGGGTATTTCTTGCCCCACAGTTCATAAAACCATTCCAGTTCGGCCAGGGCGGTCGGCTCGTCCACGGCGGCATACACACGCTTCAGATCCGCAATTAGCGACTTGATATCATTGTAGGACACAAACCTTGTAGTGTTGCGAATTTGGTGAATCACACACTTCTGTATCTCCGCCTTGGGATAAACCGCCTCGATCGCATCGGGAAACCCGGTCAGACCATCCACGCTCACAATCAGTATTCCCAATCAAAGGGAGTGTATGGCCGGAGATAATAAGGCGGGCAGAGGCCGGATTGAAAGGCAATCATTCCGACCTAGTCCCCTATTGGTGCCTGCCGGATGATTTTCCCTATACGGCGAAGATCGAGCTCATCGTGCCCATGTATCCTATGAGCAAGGACAAATACCGCTACGACCGGTTGATCGAGGTGCTCTCGTTGTACCGCTTGACCCTGGGTCAGCTCCGGCAGGAAGAACTGATGGAAGTCCTGCATCAGGATGAATGGGACCAGCAGTAATTCAAGGAGCTATTCTTTGATTTGAGCCCGCATTCCGTCTGTGCAAGGTATAGTCGCACTTCAGTGTGCAGTAGTCAACAAAAACTGGACACAAGGGGACAACAAATTTTTGGTACAAAACCTCTGTGAATCGACGCCATCCTTGACCGAACCTTGAGAAACGCTTTGGAAAAATTGCCGACGGCGACGAACTCATCAGCAAACGTAACTACACCCGCCGTCGGAAACTTTGACCTTAGCGTTTCTCAAGAACCTGTCAAGGACAAGCCGCCGCGGGCGGTGGCTGCGCTCCGGAAAACGCAGCAATGCCTCTGGTTCTGAATCTATCAGCAAACCTGAGAGGGCGCAAAGCGTTCCCGGTATTGCTGCGGCGTCAGATAGTTCAAGGAATATGCCGGACGCTGTTCGTTAAAGAAAATGATGTAGTCGTTGATTTCCTGATCAATACATTCATTACCCGTCACATGGAAATCCGTAAATAATTCAGCCTTTATCCAGCCATTGATCGCCTCCATTGCTGCATTGTCTGTCGGTGTCCCTGCACGGGACATGGAGTGAACAACACTATACATCGGTAGAAGCTCGTTGAAGCTTTTGGAGGCATACACAGAACCCTGATCCGAATGCAACACCATTTTGTATTCCGGATGCTTATCCTTTAGCGCCAACAGATCTTTCAGTCCGCTGATATAAGTCATCCGATCGCCGCGCTTCGACGAGAGGGAATAACTGACAATCTCATTGTTCCAAAGATCCATATATAAAGTCAGTTCGTAATAGATGCCTTTCACGTGGAAAGCCGTCATATCGCTTACGATACACTGCAACGGTCCGTCTACATTCATCTCTGACATGAGTAGATTGGGGAATACTCTGTAAGGTTTGCCCGGCTTCTTATACTTGTAATGCTTCGCTTTGCTCTTGAGGCTTGCCGCTTTACAGTACTTATGCGCATACGGGTCTGACATGATCTGACCTGTATCCAGACGAATCTTTGCGTTCAGCCACCGATAGCCGTGTGAAGGATATTTCAGATGGTACTCCTGAAACAGCAGTATTGATCTGACAAGGGACTGGGTTCGTTCCGACGGATTGGATAGATGCTTCTTCCAATTGTAGAAACTGCTTCGCTGTATACCCATGGTCTCACATAAAAGTTTTACAGGAAACATTCCCGACAGTTCCAATATCACTTGGTACTCTTGTTGTCTAAAGGAATGTATTCCTTCTGAGCACCAACTCCCTTCACTTCGTACCCTTTTTTAGCCGTGCTTCTACGATCTTGGCTTTCACAAGCTCGTGAATCAATTCTTCTTTGGTCATTGACTCATAACTTTCCAATCCGGCGGACACGTCGATTGGTTTATTTATACTGCCTAAACTCTTGATGCTTTGCCTGGTGGGAAGGCGATTCTCGGCCTTATACATCCTCAGATAATCTCTTGCCGTGTTATCACCGATGCCATATTCTTCAGCCGCTTCGAACCGGCTGATCTCGCCATTATAGATCCGCCGGCCTATGTCCAATTTTTCTTCCTTTGTGTACTTCATCTGGTGACCTCCTGTCCACGTTTGGAGTTCATTGTCCACGACTTGGTTTCTTCTTCTCAGAATACCACTTTGTCGTGTCCAATTTCTACCCCCTCTGTGTCCAGTTTTATCTTACCACTTCAGTGTAATTGTTGCCAGTGTGATACCCCCCCTTCCAGTTTCCCGACCGTGTGAGCGTTTCCCCCAGCGCGGTCAGTTGTTCAGAGTACCAGGTATTTGACCCCCCTACCCCATTGAGCGCTTTGGTGCCCATAGTCAGACAGGTTTTTAGCCTTTTTAGCCTTTTTGGGCTTTCCAAAAGGCTAGAAAGCATATCCTTAACACAAGCAAAACGGAAATTCCTTTTTGATACCTATAAGCATGCCTGGTACTGTTGTCCAATTGTACATCCCTTCCTGTCTTGCGGTATAAAGTACCGTAATGGCCTCAATAATGCTTTCTAGCCTTTTTAGCCTTTTTAGGCTTTATGTAAGGTTTAAATTTCGCTTGCATTCTCTAATCAAACCAAAAGTGAATGAAAGAGAGTATTGGTGATTCCATAGGGGACAATGTACTTATAAAGTATAAGAAAGTAAGTAAGTTATAAGTCATTACTAGATAAATAGTCTAATAAGGCTTATTATTCACACGCGCACACGGACTAAAAAGGCTAAAAAGTCTGAAAAGTTCTCTTCGGATAATAAGAAGATACTCCACCTTTGGAAAAACCCAATAGAATCAAGGAAGTTCGGCTTTGTGTAACTCAATCCATTCATAAATTCTCGTTTTGGAAAAAGGTTAAAAAGTGCCTAGAAAGTCCCTGTTAATGGCTATAAAGTCACGAATGAAAGAACGCTCCCATCCTTAGCAGGACAGGAGCGCCATCACAGACAAAACAGTTCTATAAATAGAGTACGGGAACAGTAAAATCCATCGGCGACATGGGGAGCAGTTGGTCGACCATGCACACCACGCCACCAGCACCCCGCTTCATGCCCGGAATACGATCCAATACCGTGAACGCGGCAATGTCACGTTTGGAAGGGTCGGCGTGTTTTTTGATCTCTATTGGGTATAGCGTATCCCCTTGCCTTACGATCAGGTCGATTTCAGTCTGGTCCTTGTCACGGTAGAAATAGACAGGCGCCTCCTGCCCTGCATTCAGGAAGCTTTTGATGATCTCCATAACCACATAATTCTCAAAAAACGCGCCTGCCATCGCGCCGCTTTCCAGCACATCCGCGCTTGTCCATTTGGTCAGGTAAGCGGCCAAGCCTGTGTCGGTGAAATAGACCTTCGGTGTCTTGATGGCCCGTTTTAATATATTGGAATGCCAGGGCTGAAGCAGATATACAATGTTGGATGCGCAAAGGATGGACAGCCAGCGGTCGATGGTTGGCTGGCTGACGCCCACATCACCCGCGATGGCCGCCTTGTTGGTAAGGTTGCCGATCTGGGCTGCCAGTGCGGTCATGAATCGCAGGAACTTCAACTCGTCACCAACCTGGGCAAGTTCGCGGACATCCCGCTCCAGATAGGTCTTGGTATACGACGCATAGAACATCTGCCAGTCCATGTCGGATGCGTTCATCTCCGGCATGCTACCGCGCCAGATGGTCTCCCACACTTTCGCATAGGCCATAGGCTTTGCGTTCATGCGCCGGGCCAGCAGAAAATCCTCAGTGGGGACAAAGGGCGTCATGGTTTCATCCCCTTGCAATTCTCGGGTGGAAAGCCCAAGCATATTCAGGATGCTCACGCGCCCTGCAAGGGACTCGCTGATGTTACGCATCAGGCTGAATTGCTGGGAGCCGGTCATTAAGAACATACCCTTGTCATGTGTATTATCCACCTGCATTTTGACATAAGGAAAAAGATTCGGCGCATACTGCACCTCATCTACCAGAACCGGTGGTGGATTGATCCTAAAAAAGGTGCCGCTCTGCTCCACAGCCGCCTGCAGCACCTGCGGGTCGTCCAGCGTGATGTATGGAACAGCAGGAAAGACATGGCGCAATAGCGTCGTTTTGCCCACCTGCCTAGCGCCGGTGAGCAGCACTGAAGAAAACTGCGAGGCGGCCTTCAGCACGGTAGCCTCTATATGCCTTTTAATATACATGGCAAGACCTCCGACTAAACTAATACGCGATATTATTATAGCCGGAAATGGATGCATTTACAACCATCTCCGGCTAATATAATTTGATGACCTATATGGGTGGAGATTTGCTATCTGCTCCGCTCCGATCGCCGTACCGCTTCCGAAAGATACCGTTGATGAAAGCCGAATGTTCGATATCCGTCTGCGATGCAATCAAGGTATGGTTGGCCTGGCGGAGTCATGCACCCATAATTCATGATATAGATCATCGCCTCCACCTCCAGCGCTGCAGACTGGGGTGTGGATTTGGTGGGCAGCCATTCAATGCCTTCCACCTTTACGACTTCCTTCCGATATAATGAAGGGTATCCCTCGTAGCGATCCAGGGCAGTTTCGCATTCCTCGGTGATCGCCCATAGCAGGATGGGTACCCGGCGACCCTTCCTGGGCTCCACTGTAGCCACCCCACCGCGCCCAAGGCCACGGAACAGCAGGTGGTAGTCCATTAGCCAGCCCTTGCCGATAGGCACGGCAGCAGGGCACCTGCGGGCCATTTGTTCCAGGTTGATGTTCGACCCGTAAGCAGCATACACTTTCATAAACTTTACCTTTCGCCGTAGATGGGGATACTCCCCTCCATGGCAACCTTTCGTTTTTTAAATTGCTAAGCCTTGTGCTTTGATTTAGCGCTTAGTGATCACCGCGAAGTAGTATCCGAAAGCATCCCGCCCGGCGCCATAAACCAGGCCAGCGTCCACGCCGCGCTGCCGGTCATCGGCCATGGCGTACCCCGCAAGCTTCATAGCAGTCATTCGGGTTTCTTCACGGGTCAGCCCTTTGAATTTGAATTCGCAATCCTTTTGGAGCCTTCGAATCATGTCCAGTGTGATCTTCATTTGCTATGCCCCTTTCATTTGATCGTGTGTATCTTACCTCTGATGCCCTGACGAATCCACGCTATTAGCGGGTTGTTTCTGCGTTGAAATTGCTTAGGTAAGTATGTCCTTATCGTCACAAATGAAGGCCGGAGGTGGAGGTCTTACCACACCTCCGGTAAGGAGAAGGATCAACTGGCATGCCGCCAAGCGCTGTTCCCCTCCAACAGTTTCATCAGGTGGAGCCTGGCGGTCTTGAACTCATCTCCGATCAAGCCCAGGCGAAGCAGCCAGCAGCGAAAGGTGTACTTTTCGTTATCGGTGACCACCGGCTTATAGGTGGCGGATCGCTGGGTAAGGGCTTGATAGCTGACTGCCAGACAGAACTGGATATAGGCTTTGATCTCGCCGGCATGGGTAGTGGAATTGAAGCAGCGGAATTCCACCGTTCCCTTGGAAAACACGCTATGAAAGTTCAGCATGCGGTAGCGGGTCTGAGAATAGTGGATATGGCTCTCGTCGGTGCCGTTGTACCACACACCCTGAAGCTGGCTGCGGCTGGAAGGTTTCGACCTGTTCAGCCGGGCCATGAAGTCCTTGTCGGCCCTCTTGCAGTAGTTCATACGGGCGGTTTCAATACTCAGCGCATGGACCAGCATATCTTCCCGGCTGGCGAAGATGTTTGCCAGGTTCCGAAGGCTCTGCGCGGTGTGCGACGCGGCGTTGATGTGGACATGGATGCCACAGGAACTGTTGGCTCTTGCGCCTGCCTTGCGAAGCAACCGTACGATCTCCTGGACGGTTTCGATATCCGTATACTGGCAAATGGGAGAAACGATCTCGCAGGAGAAGGCCCGGTCCTGGGTGGCCTGACCATCTTTGGTTTCCTTGCGGATGGAAGCGTCGCTCATGGCCTTCCACTTGCGGCCCAGCCCGTCAAAGGCGACGTAGGTGTCATAGGTGCCACCTTCATAAGAGATGCCAGGACGCCCAAAGTAGTCATCCATAATGGTGGCGGCTTCTTTGCGGGTGATACCGGTCAGCTCGATCTCGATCCCGAAGTTCTGGTTCTTCATGAAGGTGGCTCCCCTTCCACACCAGGCCTTGTGCTTGCCCTTTTGATGTGTGTATATTAGCGCTGGAAGGGGCGTATAGCCACGTTATAATCGGGTTGTTTTCGCGTTGATTCCCTTATGTATGTGTGCCCTGTTCGTCACTATTTGAGTGTTTGAACGCTCCTACTGTCAATGGGCCAGGATAACTTTGTATTCCGTGATATTCCTTTGGCAGCGGAAAAACGATATCTATGTCTTTCATACCATCTCGTAACCCATACAATCCAATCAGTTCATCCAGGATTTCAGGGTGTTTTTGAAAACGACTGTGCATGCTTGGCTGATTGAGCCGCATGGCTGCATATGTATTGAAATCAGGATGGTAATAGGAGAATCCGCTTTTGCTGTAACTATAGGAGAAACCCGCCTTTACAATCAAATGAAAGGCATGGTATAAAGCAAAAGCGCGTCTGTCATTTCTGAATATACGCTGGGCTAATACAAGCATTTGATCTTGTTCCTTACTCTTGATGTAAAAATACCCCGGCCTGGTGATAACACGCACAAAACAGTTGCAGCTTTGATCATGGAGGTATCTCGAAAGAAAATCTTCTTTACAGTATTCCATCTCGCAGATAGGGCAGGTAGTCATAAGTGGTATCCCCTTTCACAATGAACATTTTCCGATTGATAAGAGACGATATCGGCAAGTGAACAATAATCCGGTCTATTCACTGGTTAACAGCAGGCTATCCAGCAAAGATTCCTCAATAAGATTCCTAGGATCCTGGGCTATTGGGATGTCATTTGTTTTCTCCCGGGTCAATTCTCGCAACCGTTCTACGATAAAGTTGCCAAAGTCTCTACCGGATAGGCTTGGCTGAAAGAATGGGAGCGGCTCATTGGGATGCCAGTATGCCTCTACAATATTTGTATCCGTATGGTAAACGATATCCCCCGTAAATTGAATCTACCCATTCTGTGCGTCCCATAGAAGGGCCAGAAAGGCGCACAGGTCTCCGGAACGGAAAAACTGCGCTGCGGACTCCACCACCTGTGAACCTGCCTCCAAGTCATTAAGGAAAGCAACGACGCTTTCCCTGTCCCTACGGATATCCTCCAGCAGCGTCCTGGCTTCCCAGGGAGCGTTCAGCCCGCCTGACAGGACGGCAGATATTCGTCCGTCCTTTTTGAGCGTGATTTGATATCCCCACTGCTTGAGTTTTTCAACAGCTTGTACTCCTGTCATAGTTCGACCACCTCTGTCTGTGTTATTGTTGGGACTCTCGCTTTGCATAAGTCGGGGTGTATCTTCCATGTGGCCTCTGGCGGACGCCCCTGACCATTGGATGGAGGAGGATCGCCCAGGCGCAGGTAGCCCACTTCCTGAAGCTCGAACAGCGCGTTGTCCACTGATCTCCCCTGCTTAAATGCCTGACGTTTACGTAGCTTTTGCCGCATGGTGGCCGGGGAGAAAGAAGCTACATTCATCTTGCGTATATACTCCAGCGCTTCGCAGGCCTCACTGGATAAGCCGGAATCGCAGCCTGTGACAGCCTTGGCATGAGCGATGAAGTACCGGGCGATCTCCACCGCCCACCGCATATGAAGGGCAGATATTGTGTTTTCTCTGTTGGGGTCGGCCAGCATTTTCAATATCCCCGCGATGCGGACGGTGTTTCCGCAGAGCTTGCCCTCCCAGCCGCCCGCAATGCCCTGCAAATCACCCGTCAAGCGGCGTTCTACTTCCTCCGCCCATTGG
>JAEZLW010000215.1 GCA_023415145.1 Bacillota bacterium
GGCCACGACCATGGTAAGGCTGGTCAAAACCTTCATGACGATGTTCAGGTTGTTGCTGATAATGGAAGCAAAGGCGTCCATGGTGCCGGACATGATGTCCCGGTAGATGGTACACATCTCCATGGCCTGCTTGTTTTCAATGATAACGTCTTCCAACAGGTCCGTATCATCGGGAAACTTTTTCAAAGCGTCCAGGCGCAGCATTTTTTCCATAACGGTCTCATTGCCCTTTAAGGATGTGCTGAAGAACACCAGCGACTTTTCCAGCTTCATCATTTGCAGAAGCTCGCGGTTTTTCAGTGACTTTTCCAGCTTCTCCTGCACATGCATGCTGGCCTTGTCGATTTGCTTGAGGTATGCCAGGAAGCGGGAAGCATTGCGGTGCAACAGCTGCAGTATGAAACGGGTACGCTTGTGGGTCCAGAACCCCCTGACCCGCTCCTCCGTAAAGTCGGCGATGATGGGCGTTTCCCGTGTTGCTACGGTGATGATGATCTCATCCACCAATATAATGCCCATGGGAATGGTGCTGTAGATATAGCCGCTGCCCTCTACTTCCACATAAGGGATGTCGACGATGATCAGCGTCTGCCCGTCGTCATGCTCGATGCGGGCGCTTTCCTCTTCGTCCAGAGCGGCCATCAGATAGGTGGGATCCAGCGAAAATCTTGTGTTCAGTCCATCGATCTCTTCTTTGGTGGGGTTTTGCAGGTGTACCCAGCAGCCCTTCTCCAGGGTGGTGCACTCCACCAGATGATCATCTACGGTTTTAAAAATCCTCCTCATCAAAAAAACCTGCCTTTCTGTGTGGCACGCACACGCTAAGACAGGCGGGAGGCTGACCGATGCATTTAAGTAGCAGCGGGAGCGGGCCGCGTGTGCGTGTTGGTACGTGCCTTGATGGGACTGTACGGGTCGCCTTCCACGGCGGTTCCTCTCCTTTCTTACGGCGGCAAGACGTAAAGCCTAGCACTTCCGCTTCCATATCATAATCCCTTCCATGGTATCTGTCAACGCATGACCGGAAAAAATATTTTGAACAGGTCTATGTCCAAAAAGCAAGGCTGTGCTTGTATCATGTACTATATGTAGAATGGGATGCACAAAATGTGACCATATATGGTATTGACATGGGGAATCGAACGCACTATAATGACAATGCTCTTTCGACAGGCATGATTTCCTGGCAAAGAAATTTGTCGGTTTTTCTGGAACCCATCAATTCCCATGGGCCGTTTGCATGGGTGAATGTGAATGTTGCTGTCCCGGCGATGATGCGTGGGGATTGGCTTTTTGTTCCGGAAAAGGCAGATGTACGAAAGAATTGAAAGCAGGAGGCAGTGGCGTATGATTACTTCCATAAAAAAGCGGGATGGCCGGACGATGCCCTTTGATATCGGGAAGATAGAGCAGGCGATTTTAAAGGCATTTGCCGGCAGCGGCAGCGCCAAGGGAATAGATACGGCCAAAGCGCTGGCGCTTCAGGTGGTGGAAGAGGTCGAGGCCAACGAAAGCATTTCCGGCATACCCACGGTGGAGGAAGTTCAGGACGTGGTGGAGCGGGTTTTGATTGAAAAGGGCTTTGTACGTTCCGCCAAAGCTTATATCCTCTACCGGGCCGAGCGAAGCCGTGTGCGGGAGATGAACACCCGCCTGATGAAGATATTTGAGGATATTGCCTATAAGGACGCCGTTGATTCGGACATCAAGCGTGAAAATGCCAATATCAACGGCGATACCGCCATGGGTTCCATGCTCAAGTTTGGCTCTGAAGGCGCAAAACAGTTTTATGATATGTATGTGCTCAATCCCAAGCACGCCCAGGCCCATCGGGAAGGGGATATCCACATCCATGACATGGATTTTTACACCCTGACCACTACCTGCTGCCAGATTGATCTGATCACCCTGTTCAAAAACGGCTTCAGCACAGGGCACGGCGTGTTGCGGGAGCCCAACGATATTTACAGCTATTCAGCGCTGGCCTGCATTGCCATTCAAGCCAATCAGAATGATCAGCATGGCGGCCAAAGCGTTGTGAATTTCGATTACGGCATGGCCCCAGGCGTAAAAAAGACGTTTGTCAAGCGCTACCGGGATAACCTTTCCCGGGCGTTGGAACTTTTGTGCGGCTTGAAGGATGCCGACCAGATGGCACGGGAATGGGTAGAGGAGCTGAAGGGACAGGAGCTTACCCCGCATTTGGACGAAAACCTTGCCTGCCGTGCCGCTATGAAGGAAAAGCTTTCTGCGGTAACAGGGGATGACAAGGTGCAGGAGCAGATATTGGATTTTGCCCAGCACAAGGCGGAGAAGGAAACGGACAAGGCCACCTTCCAGGCCATGGAAGCGCTGATTCACAACCTGAACACCATGAACAGCCGTGCCGGTGCGCAGGTGCCCTTTTCCTCCATCAACTATGGCATGGATACCTCCCCCGAGGGGCGCATGGTGGTGCGTAACCTGCTTCTGGCTACGGAGGCCGGTCTGGGCCATGGGGAAACGCCTATTTTCCCCATCCAAATTTTCAGGGTCAAGGAAGGCGTATCCTACAATCCCGGTGATCCCAATTATGATTTGTACCGCCTGGCCATCCGCACAAGCGCCAAGAGGCTGTTCCCCAACTTCTCCTTCCTGGATGCGCCCTTCAACAAAAAGTATTACAAGGAAGGCTGTCCGGAGACGGAGATTGCCTACATGGGTTGCCGGACAAGGGTGATGGGCAATATGTACGATCCCGAGCGGGAGATATCGCCACGCCGCGGCAATTTGTCCTTCACCTCCATCAACCTGCCCCGTATCGCCATCAAAGCCAATGGCGATGTGCAGTGGTTCTTTGAGGAACTGGAGCGGAAAATGGCTTTGGCCGTAGAGCAGATGGACGAGCGATTCGAGATCATCGCCCGCAAAAAGGTTCGCAATTTCCCCTTCCTGATGGGGGAGGGAGTGTGGATTGATTCCGAAAAGCTGGACTGGAACGATGAGATCCGCGAGGTACTGAAGCACGGCACGCTTTCCATGGGCTTTATCGGCCTTGCGGAAACGCTGAAGGCTTTGAGAGGCGTTCACCACGGCGAAAGCGAGGAAAGCCAGAACCTGGGCCTGGAGATCATAGGCGCCATGCGCAATTACATGGACAAATTGAGCCGCGAGCGCAAGCTGAATTACACGCTGCTGGCCACCCCGGCAGAAGGCTTGTCCGGCCGCTTTGTCCGCATGGACCGGGAACGCTTTGGCGTGATTCCCGGTGTGACCGACCGTAACTATTATACCAACAGCTTCCATGTGCCGGTATACTATCCCACCAGCGCGTTTGAAAAGATCAGCATCGAAGCGCCATATCACGAGCTGACCAATGCGGGGCATATCAGCTATGTGGAAATGGACGGCGACCCGCTGCAAAATCTGGACGCCTTTGAGAAGATAGTCCGGTTCATGCACGACAAGGGTGTTGGCTATGGCTCCATCAACCATCCGGTGGACAGGGACCCAGCATGCGGTTATAACGGCATTATCGGCGATAGCTGCCCCCAGTGCGGCCGGGATGAAAACGGGCGCCCCTTCGAGAGAATCCGTCGCATTACGGGATACCTGGTGGGTACCCTCAACCGTTTCAACAACGCCAAGCGGGAAGAAGAGCACGACAGGGTCAAGCATAACATGTAGATTCGATAAAATGACTTTGTCATTTTATCGAGTTTAGCACGGTTTCCTTGCAAAATCTTTGATTTTGCGGGCAGGAAACCGCGTAAGGAAAGCTTGCTACACAAGCGACCCGCCCGACCGGCAAAGCCGGTCGAGACGATTTCAAACGAGGGGGCTGCGGCCCCCTCGTTGCTCCCCTGAAGTTAATCATCTGCGTTAATATTCCCGAAGTAAAAATAGTGATAAAAGATAGGGATTCCAAAGGGATGTATCCCTATGGCGTGTCCGGGGCAGAGCCCCGGGGAGGAATTTCTATGCGCATTGCGGGGCTTACGAACGACTCTATTGTGGATGGGCCGGGGATACGGTTTTCCGTTTTTGCACAAGGGTGTCCCCATAAATGCCCCGGTTGTCACAATCCGTCAAGCCATGATCCAGCGGGCGGCAGTGAGATGGCGGTGGACGATATCGTCGCGAAGATCGCGAAAAACCCGCTGCTGGACGGGGTGACACTTACCGGCGGTGAGCCTTTTTTTCAGGCGGAGGATTGTTTTTTTATTGCGAAAGCGGCCCATGATAATGGCTTGAATGTGTGGACATACACCGGCTATACGTATGAGCAGCTTCTTGAAGGGCGAGATAAGCATCCGGGATGGAAAGAGCTGCTTAAAGAAACGGACGTGCTGGTGGACGGAAGGTTTTTGCTGGAGGAAAGGTCTCTGGAACTGAAGTTTCGCGGCAGCCGAAACCAGCGCATCATCGATGTGAAAAAGTCTCTGGTGGCGGACGAGGTTGTATTGTGGCAGGATAGGACGTGGTGAATGCATTATAGCAAAGCGCTTATTGCGTTCACAAAGAACCTTCCCCCGAAGAAGACAAGCAGCCCTCCCAGAACCATGATCGCGATGCGGTAAGGCTTATCCTTGATGAATTTGCGGGTATTGCCCACCACAACGGAGATGAAGCCGTACCATAGAAAATCTGCCATGATGTGGCCGAAAAAGTATAAGGCGACACCCATGTATGCGAAATTGCGGTAGGCTTCCAGCAAAAAGCCCAGGCCGATTACCGCCCACCACAAAAGGAAATACGGATTGGCCGCACTGATCACCATCCCGGAAAGGAGCATGCTCTTTGTGCTGTCCTTGCCGGAATCCATTTGGATGGCGATCTTTTTTCTTGCCGCCTTTGCGATCATGTCAATGCCCATATAGCATAGCAGCAACCCGCCCAGGATGCCGATCACGATTTGCACTGTGCTGGACTTGAGCAGCATATCCAGGCCCAGAAAAATGCATACAATCAGTGCAAGCTCCAATAAAGCGTGCCCCAGAATGATAATGAAACCCGATTTGGGCCCGGCTGCAAGAGATTGCCGGATGGTATAGGTGAGAAGCGAGCCCGGCATCATCGCTCCCGAAAAGCCTACCGTCAGGGCGGATAAGAACAGCGGAATCATACAAGCTTCCTTCCTGCAAATCTACAACATGATTCTGCTCTATAAATTTTTCCCATGATAGCATGCAGAGGCAATAAAGTCAAATGCATACCCTTGACAACGCTATGAAAAGCCGTACAATGTGAAAAATGAAGGATACTATGTGATGGCATGCAGAAAGAGGGCAAACAAATGGGGGAAGAACAAAAGCGGAAACGAGCCACGCTGCTCGGTTTTACCTCCATACTGCTTTGGGGCATGCTAGCGCTTTTGACCTCCTTTAGCGGCAATATCCCCTCGTTCCAATTGACCGCCATGACATTCTTCATAGCGTTTCTGGTTGGCGCGGCGGCGTTTTTGAAAAGCGGCAGGGATTTTTCAATCTTCAGGCAGCCGCTTTCGGTGTGGGTGAACGGTATCTTCGGCCTGTTTGGGTATCATGCCATTTACTTTATGGCCATGAAGAGCGCACCTTCCATTGAGGCCAGCCTGATCGCCTACCTCTGGCCCATTTTGATCGTGTTGTTTTCTTCCTTTTTGCCGGGGGAAAAACTGCGCTGGTTCCACCTTTTAGGCGTTGCCCTGGGCTTTGCGGGCGTCATCGTACTTTTGATGCGGGGCGGTTTTGCTCTAAAGCAGGAATATATGCCGGGCTATCTGCTGGCCTTTTTGTGCGCCGTAATCTGGGCTGTGTATTCCGTAGCTTCCAGAAAGATGAGTGGAGCTCCGACCATGCTTATCGGGGCCTTTTGCGGCATTACGGCTCTTATGTCCTTTGTCTGCCATCTGCTGTTTGAAAAGACCGTGCCGGTATCGGGGGTTCAATGGATCCCCGTGGTGCTGCTTGGGTTGGGGCCTGTGGGGCTGGCCTTTTTCGCCTGGGATCACGGCATGAAAAGGGGAAACATCAAGCTGCTGGGTACGCTTTCCTATGTAGCGCCGCTGCTGTCCAGCGTGCTGTTGATACTATTCGGGCGGGCTTCCTTTAGCTGGGGCCTGTTGGCGGCATGCGGTCTGATTGTGGCTGGCTCCGCCATGACAGCCATCGACAGGCTCCGGGTTTTGCTTATCAGGAGACAGGCTGCAGATATTGATGTATAGATAAAGTTTTCCTGGGAGGGTCCAGGGAGGGCAGCTTTTTCAAAAGGTGCCCTCCCTGGCAAAAGGCACCCTCCCTGGCGGCTTTTCTTGACAAAACAGCATCTCGCGGATATGATGATACGGTATCACGTAAGGCGGAGGGGAATTACATGGCGGCGCTGACCATGGATAAGCTGGTAGCCCTGTGCAAAGGCAGGGGCTTTATTTTTGCCGGGTCCGAAATTTACGGCGGTTTGGCCAATACCTGGGATTATGGCCCTTTGGGTGTGGAATTCAAGAACAATGTAAAGCGCGCCTGGTGGCGGAAATTTGTTCAGGAGAGCAAAACCAATGTTGGCCTGGACAGCGCCATTTTGATGAACCGCAGCGTTTGGGTGGCTTCCGGCCATGTGGGCAATTTCAACGATCCGCTGATGGATTGCAAGGCTTGCAAGGCACGCTTCCGGGCCGACAAACTGATAGAGGATTATGCCATCGCCAAAGGCGAAGAATTGCAGGCGGACGGCTGGAGCAACGACAAGCTGGAAGCCTATATTGCGGAAAACAAGATTCCCTGCCCCACCTGCGGCAAGCACGATTTTACGGGCATCCGCAAGTTCAACATGATGTTCAAGACCTTCCAGGGCGTGACGGAGGACTCTGCAAGCGAAATCTACCTGCGTCCGGAAACGGCACAGGGCATTTTCGTCAACTTCAAAAACATCGTACGCACCACACGGCGCAAGCTACCCATGGGCGTGGCCCAGGTCGGAAAATCCTTCCGCAATGAAATCACGCCGGGCAACTTTACCTTCCGTACCCGGGATTTTGAGCAGATGGAAATGGAATTTTTCTGTAAGCCCGGCGAGGATCTGGAATGGTTCCAATACTGGCGCGGCTTTTGCCGTGACTGGCTGTTGTCTTTGGGCATGAAACCCGAAAGCCTGCGCCTTCGCGACCATAAGCCGGAGGAACTGAGCCACTATTCGAAGGCCACCACCGACTTTGAATTCCTGTTCCCCTTTGGCTGGGGCGAATTGTGGGGCATTGCTGACCGCACGGACTTTGATTTAAAGGCCCATCAGGCGGTAAGCGGCGAAAACATGGAATATATCGACCCTGTCACCAACGAGCGGTACATCCCCTACGTGGTGGAGCCCGCTCTGGGCGCTGACCGGGCAGCACTGGCTTTCCTGTGCGATTCCTACGAGGAACAGGAGCTGGAGGGCGGCGACATGCGCGTTGTACTGCACCTGCATCCCGCGCTGGCGCCTTATAAGGCCGCGGTTCTGCCGTTGCAAAAGAACAAGCTGGGCGGCCTGGCAACAGAAGTCCAGCAGGAGCTGAGCAAGCATTTCATGGTGGATTACGATGAGACCGGCTCCATCGGCAAGCGCTACCGCCGCCAGGATGAAATCGGTACCCCCATGTGCATCACCGTGGATTTTGACACGCTGGAGAACAACACCGTGACTGTACGCGACCGGGACACCATGACCCAGGACCGGGTTGCGATCGCCGATTTGAGGGCGTATATTGAAAAACGGTTAGTTTTCTGATGGCATTGAATGATAAAAGCGGGGAGTGAAAACTTCCCGCTTTTTCTTAAACCAGAAAATCAAAATTCATTCAATTCTTCAAACTGAACATCTTTTTTAGATGCAATGCCGCCGTACAAGTTGTTTGTGTATCGGCCGGTTTCTATATAGTGTTGTAACACATATTGTGATGTGAAAGGCATTTCCAACTCATTTACTTTCTCTAAAGGAACCCACTCGGGTTTTCCTTCATCACAGTCAAGAGAAACAGTTACATCTTCTTGTATGTTTGCGAAAAAATAATAGTTTTGTCTTACCTCATCATTTTTGAGCCTTAACGTAATATACCGAAGCTCGATTTTACTTATGTCGCTTTCTGTTAAATGTATTTCTTCCTCAAGTTCGCGCAAGACGCAAGCTCTTGCATCGTTTAGTTCATTGCTTTCGAAGTGTCCGCCGATACCGCACCATGATGGAGGCACAACTCTTGAGCCTATTCGATAGAGCATCAATATACTATTGTTATTGATAATGTAAATGGATGCCATGTTCCTCAATCTTCCATTCATTTATCTAACCTCACGTAATGATGTAAGATCAGGGACAAGAACGAAAAAAGCAAGGATCAGCCGCTGAACTCCCCGCAAAGATTCTGCCGCAGATACTTCTCCGACTCTCCCTGGCCCAGCGCCCACATGAGCTTGGTGACGGCGGCTTCTGTTGTCATATCCCGGCCGGAGAAGACATGACTGGACAATATCCTGCTGCCGACCTCATATACCGTGAAGTCGGCTTTTTCATACAAGCACTGCGTCACGACAAGTGCATACAATCCCTTTTCCGCCAGCATGTGCAGCTTATCCACCAGGTTGCGGCGGATGTAGTGCAGCCCACCCAAGCCGAAGGCCTCGATCACAACGCCCTTGTAGCCGGCGGCAACGATCCAGGCGAACACGTCTGGCATGGTGCCGGGCATGAGCTTCAATAAAAATACCCTGGGGTCGATTTCGTCCCGGAACAGGTAGGCTTCCCCGAATTGCTGGGGGTTGGTAAAATGCACCCCGTCCCCGTCCACGAAGCCTGCAAGCGGTGCGTTGACACTATCAAAGGCATCGAAACTGGTGGTGCGCGTTTTCACCGCACGTGAGCCTGAGATGATCTTTTGATGAAACGCCACATACGTGCCGGGGACGCCGTTGACGGCCGCTGCGAAGGCGCAGTGCATGTTGGGGATGGCGTCGGATAACGGATGGGTGATGGGCAATTGTGCCCCGGTGAACACGATGGGCTTTTCATGGCCGCAAAGCATGTAGGAAATCGCCGCGGCGGAATAAGCCATGGTGTCAGTACCGTGGGTGACCACCGCACCGTCACATGTGTTAAGTGCGTCCCTTACGGCACCGGCCAGTATCCGCCATTCCTCCGGCTGGATGTTGCTGGAATCCAGCGCAAACACATCCCGGCTCCAAACGTTGCAGATTGTTTCCACGCCGGAAAGGCGGGCAAGCTCCGCCCCGGTCAGTGCAGGGACCAGCCCATTCTTGGTGGGGGCGCTGGCGATGGTTCCGCCGGTGGCCAGTAGCGCAATGGTCTTCATGGGAATCCTCCCTCAAGCATCTGTTAAGAAGTATAGCACGTTCCTCACAAATGAAAAGCCCCTTCACACACTTTCCTCATTGCATTTGTATATAGTGAAAGGTATAATTTGTTATAGAAAATCACGGAGGGCGCTTATGAAGCTGAATGTGAAACGGACGCTGCTGGTGGGCCTGGCCTTCATGTCGATTTCCGCGTTCTGGCAATTGTACGATAACGTCATCCCTTTGATCCTGAAAAACAATTTTGCCTTGGAGGATGGTTTTGCCGGGTTCATCATGGCGTTGGATAATATACTGGCGCTGTTCCTGCTGCCTTTCTTCGGTTTGTTGTCGGACCGTTGCGGCTTAAGAACTGGCAGGCGTATGCCCTTCATCCTGGCCGGTACGGCTGCTGCATCCTTGATGATGATGCAGTTGCCCGGTGCGGCCAACATGGGTGACGCCACGCTGTTTTATGTGGGGCTGGGCGTTCTGCTTATAGCCATGGGCACTTACCGTTCACCGGCCGTGGCCCTGATGCCGGATGTTACACCCAAGCCCCTTCGTTCCAAAGGAAATGCCGTCATCAACCTGATGGGTGCGCTGGGCGGCGTATTTACTATTTTGGCCACACTGCTTCTTGTAAAAAAACCGGAGGGCAGCTTCCGTGCGGATTACACTGCCGTTTTTATGGCGGCAGCTGCCTTCATGGTCATTTGTGTGGCTGCGCTGGTGCTGACTGTTCAGGAGCGCAGGCTGGTTAAGCAGATGGAAGATATCCATTACGGCGTTGACCCAAAGACGGAGCAGGCCGCTCAGATCACTGACAGCGGAACCGAAAAGCTGCCTCCGGCTCTTTTCAAAAGCCTGATCCTCATTTTGTCCTCAGTATTTTTGTGGTTCATGGGTTATAACGCCGTGACCACCGCCTTTACGAAGTATGCCCAGGAAATGTGGAATATGGATATCGGCGCGGCCTCCGCATGCATCATGGTGGCCACGGTAGGAGCCATCGTATCCTACCTGCCGGTTGGCATATTTTCCGCACGGTTTGGCCGCAAGCGCATGATCCAGTTCGGCATCATCCTTCTGTCTTTGTGCTTTGCTTCCGGCACAGTGTTTTCAGCCTTCACGCCATTGTTGTATGTGATGTTCGCGCTGGTGGGCTGTGCCTGGGCCTGCATCAATGTCAACAGTTATCCCATGGTGGTGGAACTCAGCCGCGGTGCCAGTGTTGGCAAGTATACGGGGTATTACTACACCTTCTCCATGGCCGCCCAGATCGTGACGCCCATCCTGTCGGGCTTCCTTCTGCAATATGTGGGCTACTGGACGCTGTTCCCTTATGCGGCGGTGATGGTGGCATTGGCCTTTATCACCATCAGCCTGACGAAGCACGGTGACAGCAGGCCTGAAAAGCCGCAAAGCAAGCTGGAAGCCTTCCAGACGGAGGATTGAACATGGCTTGGGTTTTGGGCAGCCTTCTTCTTTTGACGGTGCTGTACGTATTTTTGATCGCTCCCGGCAAGCGCGGGAAGGATATTTCAGCCCTGCAGGGTTTTGCGTATGCCCACCGTGGTCTTTTCGACAACAAAAATGGCATCCCTGAAAATTCCCTTGCGGCTTTTGCCCGGGCGGTGGAAGCGGGCTATGGCATGGAGCTGGATGTGCAGCTTACGCAAGATGGGCAGTTGGCTGTGTTTCACGACAGGACCCTTTCCCGCATGTGCGGTGCTGATGAATGCCTTTCGGAGCTTTCGTATTCCGAGGCGCAAAAATACACACTTCTTGATACGAGAGAGCGCATTCCTTTGCTTTCGCAGGTACTGGAGTTGGTGGCTGGCCGTGTTCCGGTGATTGTGGAGCTAAAGCATTACGGAAATGTAAACGATCTTGCCAAAGAAGCAAACGTCCTTTTGTCCCGGTATAACGGTCCTTATTGTGTGGAATCCTTTCATCCGCTGGCCATGCGCTGGTTCAAAAAAAACGCGCCGCAGGTGATAAGGGGGCAGCTGGCTTCCGGCGTCATATCGCGGGAATCGCCGGCCTATCAGCAGGCAGCACTCAAATACCTGCTGGTGAATGTACTGTCCAGGCCGGATTTCATCGCCTACGACATTCGTAAGGACAAGAACGCCAGCATATTTATACTCCGTCACCTGTTCCGGCCTTTATGGGTCGCCTGGACGGTGCGTACCATAAAGGAGCATACAAAAGCATCGCAAGCCTATGATCTGCAAATCTTTGAGGGCTTTATGCCTAATCATTGACAATTGCAGGCAGATACAGTATAATGCATTCGGCATATCAGTTGCTGCAGGCAAACTGTATATGAAAGCAGAAG
>JAEZLW010000190.1 GCA_023415145.1 Bacillota bacterium
GCCCTACACCCTGTGAGGATCCCTGCCATAAGCAATGCGTAGATATCTGTCCTAAACCTCACAAGAACCCCTGCAAGAAGCACCGTCACTTCCCCTGCCATAGCTGGTAAGGTCAACATCCATTTTGCAGGCAAAAAAAGCACGCATGCCAAATATAAGCGGGAGGGGATATGTATCCCCTCCCCAATTCAAACAAATCAAGCTTTTTTCAATACCTTGCCGGCAATAGGATAATCATGCGGGTTAAAACTGGCTTGTGCAATGGGGGCAGCGGGTTGCTTCCTCATGGACGGGCTGTTTGCAATAGGAGCACAACCGGACAGCGGGGGCAGGCTGTGCTTCCTCCTTCTTTTTGAAGGACAGCTTTGCCGTTAGCTTTACAAACAGGAACACACACAATGCCATAAGCAAAAAGTCGATGACAGACTGCAGGAACATGCCGTATTTCAGCATTCCGACCCCCTCTGCGACGTCTGCCATTGTGTTGTAGTGCTTCCCATCCAAGGCGTAGAAAGCTTCGGACAGGTTGATGTTGCCTGCCACCAGGCCGATCAGGGGCATGAGGATGTCGTTCACCAGGGACGTGACAATTTTCCCGAAAGCCGCGCCGATGATGACGCCCACCGCCAGGTCCAGCACGTTGCCCTTCATTGCGAACGCCTTGAAGTCCTTGAAAAACTGCCTCATGAGGTGTACCTCCTTTGTCATTGGTATCTATTTTTGCTTCCATGCCGCTAGCTGGCAAGGAAAATGCCCCGCAAAAACGCTTCCAGGTCCTTGGGCAAGAACAATCGTCGATAGATCTCCCGCTTCAGCTCATCGCTCTTGCGGCCTGGAAAAAAGCGGGCGGCCAGGCTTTCCACGCAGCCGCGCCAGAACACCTTGCCGTGTACGTACCTCCTAAGCAGCGATTGTGTTGAAGCATCCTGAACTTTCTGCAAATGCTCTTGCATGCGTTGTTTCAGGTTTTCCGGGCTTAAAAGGTACTGCCAGGACGCAAGCACTTCCTCCATCTCCCCTTCGTCGGGCGGGGGATAGCGTAAAAGTGCCCGGTTGAAGCCTGCCTGTAACAGTTCTTCGTACAGGGGCTGGGCAGCGCGCCAAAGACAGCCGTGGCGCACAGCCTGGGGGATTTCTCTTTCAATCTGCTGCGTAAGCTTTACAAACCCAGGCACAGCCTGTGAAAGCTCTTCGGGGCAGATCAGAAAATTTTCAATGCAGAAACGGGGAAGGATGTGCAGGTTTTTATACATC
Organism: Bacillota bacterium; assembly: GCA_023415145.1. Classification (GTDB taxonomy): domain Bacteria; phylum Bacillota; class Clostridia; order Christensenellales; family Aristaeellaceae; genus JAEWAH01. The sequence continues at coordinate 1,255 of JAEZLW010000190.1, forward strand.
CGCTCCATGTTCGCGCTTTCCTGATCATTCCAGGCGTCCCTGTCCACCATGGCGTGAAGATCGGGCCGCTCCTTCAATAGGCGAAGCACATTCTCCTTGCCTCCGGCCGGGGCAATCACCCAAGTGGCAAATATGTTTTCATCCCGAAGCGGCGGTTTGTCCAGCATCAGGGTCAGAAAAGCGACATCCCCCGTGCCCTCCACCAGCAGCACGCGCTTGTTGGGCGTGGCTGCCGCCTCTTTCAGTATTAGGTCATATGGCCTGCTACTTGACGCCATGGCTTACCTCCAGCTCCACCGACAGGCCCAGTTCGCCATACCGCTGCCAGATGGCGGGGTTGTGGGATACAAGCAGCATCTGCCCGTCCGCCTTGCGGCAAAAACCTTCCAGGGTAGCCAATAAACCGATCACCTGGCTGGGATGCAGGTGAACAGCCGGCTCATCCAACAACAAAACGCCGCCCTTCTGTAAGCAGCAGGCGGCGCAAAAGCACAGTACGGCCATGTGCCGCTCTCCCATGGACAATTGATGGGGGCCGTGATGTTCATTGCTTTTCAGCTGCACCTGTACCAAACCGGAGGAATCTATCACCAATTTTTTGTCCACCAGCAGGCGGTTGACAGCCGTGAGCACCTCCATGGCGCAGGGACGGTTGTCTCGATGAAGGCGGGAGAGGGCCTCAGGCCAATCGTCCTTCACGTCGTCGTCTGTCAAAAACCAGGCGTTTTCAAAATCCTGCTTCTGCTGGGCAAAATGAAAATCCGCATCCAGAAGGATCATGTTTGGCAAAATGCCTGTGATAAAGCCGCGAAGTACATCCGGCGCGCTTTTGTCCGCATAAAGCAGCCTCGCGTCGGGGTGGAAGCTCGAGATTTCCTCCCGGAAGGCCGGATTTGACGACCAGCCAACCAGCACATCCCCGCCCGGCAGCCCCTTCAGGTGCATGGCCAGGTCGCCCTCCGGATTCTCCTCATTGTCCTTTGGTTTTTCACCCAGCAAGCGCCACAAAAAGGCCATGGCCCACAAAGCGGTGCTTTTCCCGCTGCCGCTGATGCCGGTGAGCAGCACCCGGTCATCGTCCGTATGCAGGCAGAAAAGTTCCTTCCGTGTTGCAAATGGTCCGATATTTTTCAGGTATACGTTCGTTATGCGCATAGCGGCCGCCTCCGTCTGTCTTCATTATACATTCCCGACCATCCCGTGGCAACCCTGGTTTTTCCTGCCTTGTAAAGGCTGTGCGTCTACGGTATAATATTTCCTGTAAAGATCCCTTGCCAAGGAGGCCGGCGTATGTTTTTTCAAAAGGATTATGTCTTGCGTATGATTGAAATGATGGGCGATTTCATGCGCCGCATCGGGGAGATGCTGGATGATATGCAGCGCCTGCGCCTTTTGGACGACGCCTGCCGGGAGCATTGCGGCATGGACCTTGGTGCCGCCGGGAAGCTGAGCGAGGAGAGCATCATCGAGCTTTTGTCCCCCCAGCCGCGGCTGATGATGGCGGAAATCCTGTACATACAGGCCATGCAGACATCCCTCCCCGATGAAGACCGGGAGCGGCTTTTGTACCGCTGCGCCCGGCTTTTGCTGTCGCTGCGGGAAGAAAGCCTGCTTTGCGAACTCCGCCTGGAGCGTATGAAAAGCTGCCTTGCGGATGCCGGACAGTTGTTTACGGCCAGAGACAGGATGGAAGCCGCAGCGTTCTTTATGCAGGCAGAGCAGTTTGGATTGGGGGAGGACCTGCTTTATCAAGCGCTGGACGAGGCCCCGATAGAAGAATACCCACAGCTTTTATTGGAGGGGCAGTCGCTGATGGAAAGCTGCCTTCGCCTGCCCAAGAGCCGTCTGGAAATTGGCGGGCTGCCCTATTCAGAAGTTATAGAAAGTCTGGAAACCCTGAAAAAGCGCCGCGAGGCAAGCTATACTGCATGATCGGAGCCATCTCATGATTATTCTTTCCCTGCAGCACATACAAAAATCCTTTGGCGCAAACGCTGTGCTCAAGGATGTTTCGCTTACCCTGCAGGCAGGCCAGCGAATGGGACTGGTAGGCGTCAACGGATGCGGAAAAACCACGCTGATGCGCATTATTGCCGGGCTGGATACATACGATGCGGGTACCATGAGCATCAGCCGGGGGTTGAAATTGGGATATTTGGCCCAGCAAGGGCTGGTGACCGAGGGCCTCACGGTCCGCCAGGAGCTGGAGGCGGTATTCAAGCCCCTTCAGGAGATGGAAGCGAAAATGCGGGAGCTGGAAGCACGCATGGCCGATACCCATCAGCCCGAGGAACTGCGCAGGCTGGGGGCGGAGTATGCGGCGCTGACCGACGCCTTTGAGCGGCAGGACGGCTATGCCTGGCAAAGCGCCATTCAGGGTGTGCTGACCGGCCTGGGCTTTGTAAAAGCCCAGTATGACCAGTTGTCTGAAAGCTTGAGCGGCGGCGAGCGCACCAGGCTGTGCCTGGCCCGGCTGCTTTTGCAAAAGCCCGATCTTCTATTGCTGGACGAGCCTACCAATCATCTGGATTTGCAGGCACTGAACTGGTTGGAAAGCTATCTTTCCCAATACCGGGGCACGGTTTTGATCATCTCCCACGACCGTTACTTTCTGGACCATGTGTGCGACTGCATGGCGGAACTTCTGCTGGGCACGGTGGAGCAATACAATGGCAACTATTCGAGGTACCTGGAGCAAAGGGCTGAGCGGTTTGAAAGCCGCCAAAGGGCCTTTGACCTGCAGCAGAAGGAAATCTCAAGGCAGGAGGCCATCATCGCCCGTTTCCGCAGCTTCAACCGGGAAAAATCCATCCGCGCTGCCGAAAGCCGGGAAAAGAAGCTTGCCAAGATGGAGCGGCTGCAAAGGCCTGAGGAAGAAAACCAGGTGCGCTTTTCCTTTACCGTGCGCCGCCGCACCGGCGACGATGTGCTGATGGTGAAGGACCTCAAAAAGAGCTTTGGAGAGAGAACGCTGTTCGAGCATTTAAACCTGCACCTGCGCGCAGGCGACCGGGTGGCACTCATCGGGCCCAACGGCGCGGGCAAGTCCACCCTGTTCCGCTGCCTGACGGGAGATATATGCCCCGACGAGGGCACGGTGCGGCTGGGGGCCAATGTGGACCTGGGGTATTACGACCAGCATCAGTCGTCGCTGCATCCCGAAAAAACGGTGCTTGACGAGGTGTGGGATGACTTTCGACGCCTGGAGCAGTACGAGGTGCGGGGTGCGCTGGGGCTGTTCCTGTTCACGGGTGACGATGTGTTCATGCCCATATCCACCCTCTCCGGCGGCGAAAAGGGCCGGGTGGCGCTGACCAAGCTGATGCTGAACAAGGACAACCTCCTGTTGATGGACGAGCCCACCAACCACCTGGACATGGATAGCCGGGAGGTGCTCGAACAGGCGCTTTCCGATTATCCCGGCACCATCCTGGCCATTTCCCACGACCGGTATTTCATCAACCGCTTTGCCAACAAGGTGGCGGTATTGGGGATGGACGGCCTTGCGCTCTATGCCGGCAATTATGATGATTATCTGGAAGGCACGTCGCGGGGTGATGCGCCCGAAATGGAAGGGCCCCTTAAGACCCGGACGGAGCTGGATAAGGAAAAAAAGCGTACCCGCCAGGAGAAGGAACGGATTGCAAAGGCCCAGGAAAAAGCCCGGGCCAAGGAAAAAGAAATTGCTGACCTGGAGCAATACGTAGCCGACCTGGAAACGTTGATGGCGCTGCCCGAAACGTATCAGGACCCTGAAAAGGCGGCCCAGGCCGCCAGGGAATATCAAAAAGCGCAGGAGAAGGTAGCCTCCCTGTATGACGAATGGGAGGAAGCCGATAAAGCGCTGAAGGAAATTATCGAAATACTGGACGCAAACGGTTAAGGAGGAAGCGGTTATGAAAGAAATTACATTTTTTATGATGGATGTCTGCCCCTATTGCATCAAGGCGCAAAAATGGCTGGACGAATTGATGAAGGAACATCCGGAATACAAGCAAATCCCCATGAAGGTCATCGACGAGCGCAAGCAGCCGGCCATCGCCAACAAGTACGATTACTATCTCGTGCCAACCTTTTATGTGGACGGCGTGAAGCTGCACGAGGGCGTAGCCACCAAGGAAAAAATTGAGGTTGTCTTGAAGAAGGCACTGGAAGGGTAAAAAGAAGCGCATTGTCCTGACTCTGCAATCCAAATCCGGGAGTGAAACGATAACGCCCGTGCCGGAGTTCCCGGAACGGGCGTTTTTGATACTATTCTAAGTATACCGTTTGTCTATTCGGCTTGACCAGAATGGGATTCGGTGATTTCCTTTTGGACCATCTGTATATAATTCTCGTCGAACGGTTCCCACAGCTCTACAGCATTCCCGTAAGGATCTTCGATTCGCGCAAACTTGCCGAACTCATAGACCTTTGTATTCTGAATAACCTTGACACCCTTGCATGTGAGTTTTTCCAGAAAACAATCCAGATCATCCACTGTAAAATTGAGTACTGCCTGACCCGCGGTCTTGCTGTCAAAAGTAATCAGCGTGAATTTGTTGGGAGCAAGAAAATTGATGCCATATTCGGTGACACCAAGTTCCAGAACGTCTCGATACCATTGAAGCAATCTTCCGGCATCTTCGCCGATATGCAAAAATACGCCACCCAGCCCAGTTATCTTTGACATGTGCAGCAACTTCCTTTGTCATGATAGGTATTACGATAAACAAAAGAATCCTTGCTGTCAAGGGAATGTGCAGGAACGTCTGATTCAAAGAGGCCCCGGCGGAAATCCGCCGGGGCCCTTTTCAGGAGGGAGAGAGAAGCCGCTGTTACTCGCCGCGCAGCACGCTGACGCCGGTGTCGATGACGGCGGGGCCAGTGCTCAGGCCATTGATGGCCGCATAGGCCTGGGCCACGCCCAAATAGCCCATGGTGTAGGGATTCTGTGCCATGGCGGCCTTCAGGCTGCCGTCTTTTAAAAGGCCCAGGATGGCGTCGGACTTGTCAAAGCCCACACCGATGATGGCAGCGCCGCCGGCGGCTTTGATGGCGTTGCCTACGCCCACGGTGGAACCTTCATTGGCGCCGAAGAGGCCAACAAGGTCGGCATTGCCGTTGATGAAGTTGGTGGCGGCCTCCTGGGAAGCGGCCGCGTCGCCATCCTTGTACTCGGTCTCAAGCAGGGTGAAGCGGCCGTCGGCGGTGATCACATCGCGGAAGCCCTTTTCACGGAGCATGGTGGAGGTGGTGGCGGTGTTTTCGCTGATGATGCCGATCTTGCCGGCG
>JAEZLW010000046.1 GCA_023415145.1 Bacillota bacterium
CCCGAAAAACTGGAACTGAAGTGACGCGGAAAGGAGCGTAATACAACATGGCTCAAGCAGATTTCAATGCCGTTGGCCGCCGTAAGAAGGCTGTTGCCCGCGTCCGTTTGGTGCCGGGTGAAGGCAAAATTGTGATCAATCAGCGGGACATCGACAATTATTTCGGCCTGGAAACCCTCAAGATGACCGTTCGTCAGCCCCTGCAGCTTACCAACGCTGCCGGAAGCTTTGACATTCTGGTGAACGTTGTGGGCGGCGGCCTTACCGGCCAGTCCGGCGCTATCCGCCATGGCATCAGCCGCGCCCTGTGCAAGGCCGATCCCGAGTTGCGCGGTGCGCTGAAAAAGGCTGGCTTCCTCACCCGTGACCCCCGGATGAAGGAACGCAAAAAGTACGGCCTCAAGGCTGCCCGCCGTGCTCCCCAGTTCTCCAAGCGCTAAAAGCCACATACCATCAGCCGCCGCGACAACGGCGGCTTTTTTGTTCCAGAAAGCAGGTTTTTTACGTGTGCAATAGAATACAGTTGAATACGTTTAAGAAGGTGATTGGCAGATGGAATTTCTTCAATTGGCCGCCGCCAGAAGAAGCATTCGAACCTATTACGACAAGCCTGTGCCTGACGAACTTGTCATGCAGCTTCTTACGGCTGCTCACTGGGCTCCAAGCGCCGGTAACTTGCAGCCATGGCGCTTTTATGTGATAAAAAACAAGGAAATGCAGAAAGAGATCTGCGAAAAGTGCTATCCCGCGCCTTGGATCAAAAAAGCGCCTTTGCTCATCGTTGTAGCTGCCGATCAGAACAAATCTTCCTGGCGTTATCATGAGCGGGGTGCAGAGCTATATTGCTTGCAGGATACAGCAGCGGCCATTCAAAACCTTCTGCTATGCTCAGAAAGCCTGGGGCTGGGTTCCTGCTGGATAGGAGCCTTTTCAGAAGAATCCTGCTCGCAGATACTACACCTCGAAGAAGATCTGCGGCCTGTTGCCATTGTCTCCATCGGGTATGCAGCCGAAAATCCCACAGGACCGGGCCGGGCATCTTTGGAAGAAGCTATTGTTTGGATTGAATAAACATGTCTCTCGATTTGTAAGGAATGAGGCTGTACTGAGACATTCTCAGGACAGCCTCTTTCTCTATATTACCTCCCCATTTTTTTCGGCTTCTCCCCCAATACGGCGGTAAACGCAGCTTGACTTTAGTTCTATATAGTACTATACTATATAGTATGAACGGAGATGATTCATGGATGGAAGAAACCCGGGGCGGCTTTATGATTTCTCAAATCAAACAGATCCAAGGCAGGATTTTTGAGCGTTTGCTTGGGGAAGCCGGGATACTGGAGTTCAACGGGGCACAGGGACGGATTCTGTACGTCCTGTGGCAGGAGGACAACCTTCCCATCGTAGAACTTTCCAAACGAACGAGCCTTGCCAAAACCACGCTCACCAGCATGCTGGACCGCATGGAAACCCAGGGATACATCATACGGCAGCCCGATGAGCTCGACAGGCGGCAATTATTGATTGTGCTCACAGAAAAGGCAAGAGGGCTGCGCGATGACTACAACCGCGTATCAGGTCAGATGAACGCCATCTTCTACCGCGGCTTTACCGGTTCAGAAATCAAGATATTTGAGAGCACATTGAAAAGAGTGCTCATCAATCTTATTGAAAGAGAGGAACAGCCATGATTGCTTCTATACAGGAAGAAATCAAAGACCTGCTTCAAAATGCAAAGATCGCCTTTGTATCCTCCGTAAATGAATCCGGTTACCCCAATACAAAGGCCATGCTGGCCCTTGAACACGATGGTATCTCCACCCATCTGTTCTCTACCAACCTGTCCTCAAAAAGAGCGCGGCAGTTTTTGCAAAACCCCAAAGCCTGCATTTACTTTTGTGATGAAGCAGCATTCAAAGGGCTGATGCTGGTAGGAGATATACAAGTGCAAACCGACAAGGCGCACAAAGAGCGGTTGTGGCGAAACGGCTTCGAAATCTATTATCCGAATGGGATAGATGACGATGACTACTGTGTGCTGAAATTTACCGCATCCTACGGGAACTATTATCACGGGCTGAAGAACTGTACATTTACCATGGAGGAAGCATTATCATGGAGCATCTAGAAACGCAGAACCCCTGCTTTTTCACACAGCAGGTGTTCTTGATCGGCACCTATTGCGAGGATGGGATGGCCCATTTCGCCCCGATATCCTGGGTCAGTTATACGGCTGGAAGCCCGGCATGCCTTGTCATCAGCATGGCCGGCAGGAAAGCAACAAAAGAAAATATCAAAAGGACTGGCTTATTGTCAGCCACAGTAGCCACGCCTGATATGCTGCCTTTCCTGGATCAGTACAATGCCGCGACGCGCAAAAGGGATCGGGCCGGCGAGTTGCCCATTGAGGTGGAAACAGGCGCAGTATTGGGTGTTCCCCTGATCCAACACGCTCCCTTCAGCTATGAGTGCCAGATTCTTCAAACGGTCCTCCTGGGTGAAACACACACATACTTCGCTCAAATCAAAAGCATCAACCTTACAGAGGCAGTGAAGGATATGGATTTTCTGGACCTACGCGCCATCAACCCGCTGATCTATTCGCCTTATAATTACTTCACTGTGGGGAAGCACCTGGGCAAGATCGGCGACTTTTCCAAGAGATAAGCTATCATGAACAACAAAAGGGCTGCGCCGTGCAGCCCCTTTGCTTATATCTTTTTATCAGTGCTTCTTTTGCAGCTTCTCCCCAGTTATGCCAAGCGCCTTGAATATTTCCACGACCAGGATAGGCGCTATACTAAGCCCGGCTACGATCAGCCATTGCACGGGAGACATGGGCACAAGCCGGAAGATGTCTTGCAGGAAGGGCGTAAGCAATACGACAAGCTGCAGTATCAGGGAAGCCGCACCAGCCAAGAACAGCCACTTGTTACCGGGACCTTTGCTAAACAGCGAATAGACATTGCTTCTCAGGTTGAGAGAATGGAATATCTGCGTGCCGGACAGCACGGCAAAGGCCATGGTCTGCCCCAGCGCCACACTTGTACCCTGTCCGATCAAAAAGGCGCACAGCGTAAGGACAGCAACGAGACTACCCTGGTAACTAAGCCGGAACAGCAAAGGCTTTTCAAAAATGGCCGACTTGGGATCCCGGGGGGGGCGTTGCATAATGTTCTTTTCTTCAGGCTCTATGCCTAGCGCCAGAGCCGGGAAAGTATCCGTTACCAGGTTCACCCACAGAATGTGAATGGGCAACAGCGGCGATTCCCAGTTGAGCAGCGTAGCCACAAAGATGGTCAGTATCTCGCCCAGATTACAGGAAAGCAGGAACTGTATCGCCTTGAGGATATTGTTGTAGATGGTACGGCCCTGGGATACAGCGGACACAATCGTTGCAAAGTTGTCGTCCGTCAATATCATGGCGCTGGCTTCCTTACTCACCTCGGTACCGGTAATACCCATGGCGATACCGATGTCAGCCCTTTTCAGAGCCGGGGCATCGTTGACGCCGTCGCCCGTCATGGCGACCACATCGCCCCAGGATTGCCAGGCCTTCACAATCCGCAGCTTGTGCTCCGGCGAAACGCGGGCATATACTGCAATGTTGCGCACCTCTTCCCGCAGCCTGTCATCATCCATACGGACAAGTTCGAGGCCTGTAACCACCCGGTCGCCCTTGCCCAGAATGCCCAAATCCCTGGCGATGGCTGCTGCCGTAGCCTTATGGTCGCCGGTGATCATCACGGGCTTGATGCCCGCCTGGCGGCACATGGCAACGGCATCCCTGGCGGAAGGCCTGGGCGGGTCGATCATCCCTACCATGCCAAGGAATGTCAGGCCTTTCTCATAATCCGCCTGCTTGTTTCCTTTGGAAAGTTCATTCGCCTCACCCATGGCGAAAGCCAAGACACGCAAAGCAGCCTCAGCCATTTCCCTGGCGGATTGCTGAATACGCTCCACATCCTCCTTGGTAATCGGCCTTACGCCGCCGTCCTGGACATGGGTGCAGATGTCGAGAATTTCATCCAGCCCGCCCTTTTCGAACACGCGGATTTTTTCGCCTTCCTTGTGGACAGTGGCCATTCGCTTGCGTTCGGAATCAAATGGCACCTCGTCTACCCGAGGCATTTTTGATTCGAGCCGTTTTTTCTCATAACCC
>JAEZLW010000078.1 GCA_023415145.1 Bacillota bacterium
GGTGTACCGGTCTGATGAGCTCACCCCGCAGCAGTACCTGGATATGGGCGCTACGGACGTATTCTCCTTCGGACCCATCCTGGTCAGGGACGGCCAGGCGAATCTGGATGTCAAGAAATTCAATTACGGCCAGTCCGACCAGCCAAGGTGCGCCATCGGCATGATTGAGCCGGGCCACTACTATGCACTGATGGTGGAAGCCAGGCTGAAAAATGAAAGCGTTGGTGTCAATGTTCCGGAAATGGTAGACATGATGCTGGAGGCGGGATGCCAAAATGCGTTTAACCTGGATGGCGGCCAGACAGCAGTGATGTATTTCATGGGCAAACAGATTATTCGCATTGGTTCCTATGCCGGAGGCAAAACCTCGCCCAGGACTTCCACAGAGCTCATTGGCATCGGCCGCTCCGAGCAGGTTCCGCCATGGACGGGTGACTGATCATAACAAAACCGCCTCGCTTATTATGAGCGGGGCGGTTTTTCGGTAGGAAACTGTTTCCGGCGTTTACTCTGTCTGCCGGACCAGTTCCGTACCGCCTCTTTCATACGGCTGAGGTTTTTTGATAAATCCAAGCTTTGTTTCCGATACGATCACCGAGAAAAAGATCAGCAAAAATCCTGCCGCAAGCCGCAAAGTCAGCGTTTCCCCATAAAAGATCATGGAAAAGGCCACCCCAAACACCGATTCCAGGCTCAGCAGGATGGAGGCCGCCGCAGGGTGTGTGTATTTCTGGCCAATGTTCTGCATCAGCAGCGCACCGGTGGTAGCAAACACCGCCAGGTACAAAAGCCCATACCAGCTTGCCGTGGGGATGGCGGACGGAAATGTTTCCGTAACCGTGGAAACAATAAGGCAGCACAGTGCGGCCACGCCAAACTGAACAAGGGTCAATAACACTGGGTCCTCGTCCCGGCTCACCCGTGCCACCGCCACGATATGGGCTGCATATACGATGCCGCCGGCCATTGTCAGCCCGTCGCCAACGCTTATGGAGAAATCGCCTGTCAGGGATACCAGTCCAATCCCCCCAAGGCACAACACCCCGGCCAGGCAGTTGTAGATGTCCGGCTTTTTTTTGGCGACCATCCAGAACAAAAACGGAACCACAATACAGTAGATGGCCGTTAAAAAAGCGTTTTTGCCCGGTGTGGTGTCAACAAGCCCTATCGTTTGCAGCGAATAGGCGGCGAACAATAAAACACCCAAAAGCGCTCCGCGAAACAATGTCTTGCGCGTGATGTTTTTCATCCGTTTGAAAAAAATCAGGCACAAGAGCCCGCAGCCGATGGTAAAGCGGATAAAAAGCAGCGCAAACACGGGAAACACGTCCACCGAGTTTTTCATTACAAAAAAAGAACTGCCCCAGATCAGCGAGGCGGATAGTAGCGCCAGCTTGCTGAAAAACGAATGCTTTTCCATAACACCTTTCTTGGGGGCGCTGCCCCCACCCCCGCCCAAGGGATACATCCCTTGGGAATCCCCTATTTATATTCTATGGATTTCTTTTGCGCTTCTGTCACTGCAATGGATGAAATAGTAGCATCTCTTGATATCCTTTTATAGACCAGGGATTCTCAAGGGATGAAATCCCTTGAGCAGCGCCTCCCCAGTACTCATCTCCTCGTCAGTGAGCCCAGCAATCCCCGTACCAGTGTACGGCCTACCTCACGGCCAATGCCGCTCAAGGCACTGTTCTTCAGCCGTCCCAGAACGGAATCGTTCCTTCTGGCGCGCTCTGCCCGTTCATTCCGCAGCGCGTCCGCCGTCCGGCGGCGTTCCTCATCAAGCTGCTCCTTCTGTGCTTTCCGTGCCCTCAATTCGGTGTCTGATTTTTCTTTTTCCTGCCTTTTCAGCGCATAAGGCGGGGCAGAGGGGGCAGTTGCGAAAGTTCCAGAACCGGGATCACTGTTTACAGCCATCATCTGCTGGACATACTGTCCGCTGGCAGCATCATATATCAGCACCGGCATCATTTCAGGCTGGGCAGGCGCTTCCTGAACAGGCGGCTGGGTTGATAAGGTGGGTATTGGTTTGCGAACATACTGGCCTGTGGCCGCATCGTATACCATAAAGGTTTGGGATGCCATAAACTCTGCCTGCTGTGCAGGCGGGGCAGCGCTTAAAACCTGCGCAGGTGATTGCACGGTGGCAATCCTGGTTCGGCCGCTTTGAAAGACATGTGCCAGCATTTCATAGGCACTCTCCCGGTCGATGGTCTCCTCGTATGTGCCAAAGAAAGGGCTGGTTTCGATAAATGTTTTGCGTATGTTCTGGTCAATGGCCCCGAAGGATGCCTGTGGCGGCAGGATGACGGTCCGGGCCACTATGCCCGGTGCGCCTTGCGCATCCAGAAAGGAAATGAGTGCCTCTCCGGTTTTTAGCTCTGTGATGGCTTTCTCCGTATCGAAATCCGGATTGGCCCGGAAGGTCTGCGCAGCCACCTTTACCGCTTTTTGATCCAAAGGCGTGTAAGCTCTCAGCGCATGCTGTACTCTGTTGCCCAACTGGCTCAGAACAGGCATTGGAATATCGGCTGGATTTTGCGTGGCAAAATACACGCCTACCCCCTTGCTGCGGATTAGCCGTACAGTCAGCTCAATCTTTTCCATTAAAAGCTTTGGACAGTCATCAAACAACAGATGTGCCTCATCAAAGAAGAAGACCATCCGCGGCTTGTCGCTGTCCCCCTGCTCGGGCAGGCTTTCATACAGCTCGCTGAGCATCCACAAAAGAAAGGTGGAATACATGGCGGGCTTCAAAAACAGCTTGTCAGCCGCCAGGATGTTGATATTTCCCTGGCCCTCCTCGTCTGTTTTAAGCCAATCGGCAATGTCAAAGGCAGGCTCACCAAAGAATACATCCCCGCCCTGATCCTCCAGAATGGCAACGGCCCGCTGGATGGCACCGATGGTTGGCTTGGATACGTTGCCGTACTCAAGCGTGTATTCACCGGCGTTCTCACCCAAATAGGCCAGCATGGCTTTCATGTCCCGTATATCCAGCAGCGGCAGGCCTTGGTCATCAGCTACGCGGAACAAAATGTTCAGCACACCGGCCTGGGTATCGTTCAAGCCCAGCATACGGGATAAAAGCAGCGGTCCCATCTCACTCACCGTCGCGCGCAAGGGGTGGCCCTGCCGGCCATATACATCCCAGAAGACAACAGGGAAGCCTCTGTGGGAAAAGCCTGGTACGCCTGTTTCCATCAGCCGCTGTACGATGGCCTCGGAATGCTCTCCGGGGAGCGCCAGCCCTGCCAGATCGCCTTTTACATCGCTTACGAACACAGGGACGCCCAGCCTGGAAAACCCTTCCGCAAGAACCTTTAAGGTAACAGTCTTTCCCGTACCTGTTGCTCCTGCAATCAGCCCGTGCCGGTTAGCCATTTGGGGAAGCAGGAATACCGGTTCGTTTGCGGTCCCCACCCATATCTTTTGTTCAAACAGCACTTTTTTGGCCTCCCTTCCAAAGTATCATACAACCGGGACTCCTTGGCGTCAATCATTCCTGAGGCTGCCTGAAAAAAAGTTTGCAAAGGCCTTGACTTTGAGCACAGATGGTTTACAATAAAAAGGTCAAAGATAGTCAAATAAAGCCCGCGAGGGAGGAACCGATATGAATACCGGCAAGTTTACGCAAAAGTCCATGGAGGCCCTGAAAGAAGCCCAGCATACAGCCATCATGTATCAAAATGTACAGGTGGAGCAAGTTCACCTTTGCCACGCCCTTTTGGCCCAGCCGGAAGGGCTGATCCCGCAATTGCTGGGCAAGATGAACATCGATGGCAGTTTGCTGGCTGGTGCCATGGAAGAGGCGGTGATCCGCCTTCCCAAAGTATCAGGTCCTGGCCGGGAGCCGGACAAGGTTTATGTTTCCGCCGATGTGGAACGCGCGCTTCTGGCTGGGGAGCAGCAGGCCGGCCAAATGAAGGACGAATACCTGTCGGTGGAGCACATGTGGCTGGGCTTGATGGAAAGGCCTGACCGGGTGGTAAAGCCCATTTTGGACCGTTTTCAGGTGAAAAAGGATGGTTTCCTGACAGCGTTGTCCACCGTACGCGGTGCGGCAAGGGTGACAAGCGACAGCCCGGAAAATACCTACGACGCGCTGGCAAAGTACGGCGCCGATCTGACGGCACTGGCCCGGGCCCAAAAGCTGGACCCGGTGATTGGCCGGGACAGTGAGATACGCAATGTGATCCGCATCCTATCCCGCAAGACGAAGAACAATCCTGTACTCATTGGCGAGCCCGGCGTGGGCAAAACGGCTATCGCGGAAGGTCTGGCCATCCGCATCATGCGCGGCGACGTGCCCGAGAGCCTCAAGGACCGCAGACTCTTTTCCCTGGACTTGGGCAGCCTGATCGCCGGTGCCAAGTTCCGGGGCGAATTTGAGGAACGCTTGAAGGCAGTGCTGGCGGAGATCAAAAAGAGCGAAGGCAAGATTCTTCTTTTTATTGATGAGCTGCACAACATTGTGGGGGCCGGCAAGGCGGAAGGGGCCATGGATGCGGGCAATCTTTTAAAACCCATGCTGGCCAGGGGCGAATTGCACTGCATCGGCGCCACCACCCTGGATGAGTACCGCAAGTACATTGAAAAGGATGCCGCCCTGGAGCGCCGCTTCCAGCCGGTGATGGTGAACGAGCCCACGGTGGAGGATACCATCTCCATTCTGCGCGGCCTGGAGGAGCGCTACGAGGTGTACCATGGCGTGAAGATTCAGGATGGTGCCCTGATTGCTGCCGCTACGCTGAGCAACCGCTATATCACCGACCGGTTTTTGCCGGACAAGGCCATAGACTTGATCGACGAGGCCTGCGCCATGATCCGTACGGAAATCGACAGCCTGCCGGTGGAACTGGACGAAATTTCCCGAAAGATCATGCAGTTTGAAATTGAGGAAGCCGCCCTGAAAAAGGAGGCGGAAGAGGACAATCTTTCCCGGGAGCGATTGAAACACCTGCAGAAGGAGCTATCCGACATGGGGGCGGAGTTTGCAAGGCTGAAGGCTCAGTGGGACAATGAAAAAGCGGCCATCTCAAGGGTGCAGAAGCTGCGGGAGGATATTGAGCGCCTGGGGGCCGAAATCGAGAAAGCAGAGCGGACTTATGACCTGAACAAGGCTGCCGAACTGAAGTACGGCGAATTGCCCAGGCTGCAAAAGGAGCTCAAGGCAGAGGAGGCCGTTGCCGAAAAGAACAAAACAGGCCAAAGCCTGCTTCGGGACAAGGTCACCGAGGAGGAGATTGCCCGCATCGTGGCCCGCTGGACGGGAATTCCCGTACAAAAATTGGTGGAGGGTGAACGGGAGAAGCTGTTGCACCTGCCGGAAATTTTGCATCAGCGGGTCATTGGCCAGGAGGAGGCTGTACAAAAGGTTTCCGAAGCCATTTTGCGCAGCCGGGCTGGCATTGCCGATCCCAACCGGCCCATTGGTTCCTTCCTGTTCCTGGGCCCCACAGGCGTTGGCAAGACGGAACTGGCCAAAGCGCTGGCACAGGCATTGTTTGATGAGGAAAAGAACCTGGTACGCATTGATATGTCGGAATACATGGAGAAGTTCTCCGTGTCCCGCCTGATTGGCGCGCCTCCGGGGTATGTGGGCTATGACGAGGGTGGGCAGCTTACCGAAGCCGTGCGGCGCAAGCCTTATTCCGTGGTGCTCTTTGACGAGATCGAAAAGGCGCACCCCGAAGTGTTCAATGTGCTTTTGCAGGTGCTGGATGACGGGCGCATCACCGATTCCCAGGGCCGGACGGTGGACTTCAAAAACGCCATTCTCATCATGACCAGCAACCTGGGTTCCTCCGATATTTTGGAAGGCATCGGCACGGACGGGCAAATCTCCAAGGAAGCCCGCCTGCGGGTGGAGATGCTGCTACGGATGCAGTTTCGGCCGGAGTTTTTAAACCGTATTGATGAAATTGTGTTCTACAAGCCGCTTGGCCGTGAGGAAATAGGCAAAATTGTCACACTGCTTGTAAACAACCTGCAAAAGCGGTTGGAGGACAGGCAAATCACCCTTGCCCTGACCGACGCGGCCAAAGAGATGGTGATACAAAGGGGCTTTGATCCCGTATACGGAGCGAGGCCGCTTAAGCGCTTTTTGCAAAGCCGGGTGGAGACGCTGGTAGCCAGAAGGCTCATCCAGGGTGATGTGCATGCCGGGCAGACGCTCACCGTGGATGTGGACGATGCGGGGGAACTGTATATCCGGGAGTAGTCTTTCATAGACTGTGGCAAATCCTCCACAGGAGGCCATGCCATGCTGTATAACAGGGTTGAGGCCGTCGCTTATGCCCACGAGTGGGCTTACCGCAGGAACCCGCGGTTTTATGATTTTCAACATATCGGCGGGGATTGTACCAACTTCAACTCCCAGTGCATCTATGCCGGATGCGGTGTGATGAACTATGCCAAAGGCACAGGATGGTACTATATTTCCTTGAACAACCGGGCCCCTGCATGGACGGGGGTCCAGTTTTTGTACAACTTTCTTATAAAGAACAAAGGCGCGGGGCCGTATGGCCAGGAGCTGCCGCTTGAGAATGCCATGATCGCTGATGTGATTCAATTGAGCCCCGACGGGTACCGTTTTTCCCATTCCCTGTTCGTTGTTGAGGTGGGAAATCCCCCGGCCCCGGAAAACATACACATCGCTACCCACACCCTGGATTCGGACTACCGGAAGTTAAGCACCTACACC